>JANQGL010000099.1 GCA_028277325.1 Magnetospira sp. | reverse complement strand
CACCGGAATCGGGCTGATCACGGCGGAGTTCTCGCCGTCCATGTGATCGCGCGCCTGGCGCAGCAGTTCCGCGTGCACCCGGTTGTTGGCGCCCAGCGTGCTCAGGTCCATGATGCGGTCGGTCGAGGTGCGGATGATCCGGGTCAACCGGCGCATCAGGCCCAGGGCCACGTTCGGGTGCCGGCTCAGCATGGCGATGAAGGCGTCGGGCGGCATCATCGCGATCAGCACCGGCGACAGGGCCATCACGCTGGCCGACCGGGGTTCGTTGTCGAGCGCCGCCAGTTCGCCGAAGAAGGTGCCTTCGCCCACGTCGTCGAGGGTGATCTCGCGGCCGGTCAGGGAATAGTTCACCACCCGGACGGTGCCGCTGATCACGAAACAGACGTCGCGCGAGTCGCTTTGCTGGTCAATGATCTGTTCGTGCGGGCCGAATCTTTTCCACGCGCAGATGCGCTCCAGATCGCCGCGTTCCGCCTCGTCGAGTTCCGCCAGCAGGCCGACCCCCGACAGCGTGTAGCTTTCCTTCTCCGACACCGCTTCGCACCCCGCAACGGCACAGGCTGTTTCCCCTGACCGGCCGGCATGGTACATGGTTCGCCTCCGGAAAGCGAGCGGCGAGACGTCCGCCGCGATGCCGTCAGCGAGACCGTCGAATGCCGCAGCCGACACCGTCCTTCCGCATCGCCGTGGTCGTTCCCTGCTATCGGGAGCGGGCCCACGTCCTGGATGTCCTGGCCGCCATCGGCGACGAGGTCTGGCGGGTGTTCGTGGTCGACGACGCCTGCCCGGAGTCCACCGGGCACCTGGTCCGCGAACGCTGCGCCGATCCCCGCGTCGAGGTGATCGTCCACGACCGCAACCGGGGGGTCGGCGGCGCCACGATCACCGGCTACCGGGCGGCCGTCGCGGCCGGCGCCACGGTGATCGTCAAGCTGGACGGGGACGGCCAGATGAACCCCGCCTTCATCCCGCGTCTGGTGCGGCCGATCCGCGAGGGGCGGGCCGACTACGCGAAGGGCAACCGGTTCTACGATCTGTCCAACCTGAGCGGCATGCCCCTGGTGCGGGTGGTCGGCAATCTGGGGCTGTCGTTCGCGTCCAAGCTGTCGTCCGGATACTGGGATATCTTCGATCCGACCAACGGCTACACGGCGATCCATGCCAAGGTGGTGGCGCAGTTGCCGCTGGACAAGGTGCGCCGGGACTTCTTCTTCGAGTCCGACCTGCTGTTCCGCCTGAACACCATCCGCGCGGTGGTGGTCGACGTGCCGATGGCGGCCCGCTACGGCGCCGAGGTCAGCCACCTGAGCGCCCGCCGGGTGCTGCTGCCGTTCGCCTGGCGGCACTGCGTCAACACCGCGAAACGGATCTTCTACAACTACTTCCTGCGCGACTTCAGCGCCGCCTCGGTGGAGCTGGTGGCCGGCAAGCTGCTGATCCTGTTCGGGGTGATCTACGGCGCCGTGTGGTGGCGCCTGAGCATCCTGACCGGGGTGCCGGCGACCGCCGGCACCGTGGTCCTGGCCGCCCTGCCGATCCTGCTCGGCAGCCAGCTTCTGATCGCGTTCCTGAACTTCGATACCCGCAACGTCCCGCGCGAGCCGCTGCATCCCTATTTGTGACGTCGCCGGAGGCGACCCGGCCGGCGGGGCGCCACAAAGCGGCCTTGACGCGGGACGCTCAATGACCGATGCATCGCATCATCCGGCGTGCGGCGGCCAGGGCCTGGGCGACGGGCGCGGGAACCGGGACACGGGCATGACCGGCGTCCGTTTCGGGGCGCATCCCGACCCCTTTTGGGTGTAACGTCCGCAACCAAGCCGGATAGGACGCCGACGCGATGGACATCGACCGCGCCAACATGAAAACCACCCGGGAGTTCTGGGATTCCAACCCCTGCGGGGTCCATACCGATTTCGAGGCGCAGAAAAACCAGCGCTATGCGATGGAGCCCTGGTTGCCGGGCCAACTCGAACGACTGGCGTCCGGCCATCGGTCGATTCTCGAGGTCGGCTGCGGACAGGGCGTCGATTCCATCGTCATCTGTCGGTCCATGCAAGCCGGCGGGACCTACGTCGGCATCGACTATTCCGGCGCCAGCATCGGCGTGGCGTCCGCGAACGCCACGCGGTTCGAGGCCGACCTGCCCGTGGTGCCCTCGTACCGGGTCGGCGATGCGGAAAACCTGCCGTTCGGGGACGCGACCTTCGACGCGGTCTATTCGATGGGGGTCATCCATCACACGGCCGACCCCGCGAAGGCGGTGTCCGAGGTTCATCGCGTGCTCAAGGACGGCGGAAAGGCCTACATCCTGCTCTACCGCCGGCCGTCGTTGAAAGTCGGCGCGGCGAAGGGACTGAGGGTCGTTCAGCAGGGGGTGGATTCACTGCTCGGCACGGAACGATCGATCTACAAGGCCCTGCGCAAGCGCGGATCCCATTCCAGGCTGTTCGGAACCATGTTCCTGGAGTGCTTTGGCGTTCCATACATGTACTGGTATAACCGATCCGAGATCGAACGGCTGTTCGCCGGTTTCTCGTCCGTCTCGCTGAAGATCTTCGGCCCCAATTTCGGCCGATTGTCCGGCGGCGGGGAGGGCGAGACCCGATTCGGGTATTTCTGGTGGGTCGAGGCGACCCGGTAACGCCGATGTCCCGGACTCCTTCGGTCCGATGAATCGAAGGGCCAGAAAAAAAACGGAAACCGGCCCCGGACGGCATGATTTATTTGGAGGCCTGCCGGCGCGTGATCGCGCAGCCTGCCGGGGGGGGGGGGTGCGACCGGACGGTGCCGCCGCGGGGACCGCCCGGCCACGCCGGACGTCAGTTCGACTTGGATTCGATGAACGCCAGGACGTTGTCGATGTCGGCCTGATCGGTCAGGCCCTTGAAGACCATTTTCACGCCGGGCAGGGTGCCCCCCGGATCGCGCAGGTAGCGCTCCAGGTTCTCCCTGGTCCACACCAGGTTGGCGTTTTTCATCGCCTCCGAGTAGCGGAACCCGTCAATGCTGGCCGAGGGGCGGCCGACCAGGCCGTAAAGGCTCGGCCCAACACCGTTCTTCCCCTGTTCCCAACTGTGGCAGGCCATGCACTGACGGAAAATCTTCTCGCCGGCCGCGGTGTCGGCCGCCTGTGCCGAGCCTGCGGCGGTGGCCGCAATGAGTCCGAGAATCGCCGTCTGAGTCCATTTCATGACATCCGTTCCTTCTCGATCGCGTGTCTGGAACCCCCCAATCCCACCCGCTGGGAGTGGCCCTACCCTTAAGTAGGATATCGAATGATGGACCCGGTTCCAAAAAAATGCAAAGAATTTACGTTTTTTTGTCCGGGCGGGATGACGTTTCGTTGAAACCTGTTTGTCGGCGGCGCGACAGAGGAGTACTCCGAACTCATCGCGTCAACTCGGAAGGGGCTGAAAACATGCGCGCGTCCCGAACTCGTGCGGCGGTCCTGGCGGTCCTGGCGGTCCTGGCGACGGCGGCGGGCGGCGCCGGTCCGGCGGCCGCCTTCTGTTTCGAGAACCTCACCGACACGCCGGTTCATCTGGAGGCCCTGGCCCCCAACGGATTCGTGGCCGATGTGGCGCCCGGCGGCCGTGCCTGCTGCGACGGCGCCGCCTGTTCCGAAAGCCCGGTACCGGTTCTGGTGGTGACCGGCTTCGTGCCGGTGGCCGAAGGGCGTCCGGGGTGGACCGCCGAGTGCCGGATCGAGGTGCGCACCGGAGACCTGGTCCGCATGCGCGGCGACGAGAACCGGATCTCCTGCGCCAGGGATGGAGACTGATCGGCTCGATGGCGGACTCCCCGACCGAGCTTCCGCGCGATCCCGACGCATCGCTGGTCGCGTCGGCGCGCCAGGGCGACCGCCGGGCGCTCGATCTCCTGGCGGCGCGGTTGCGCGACCGGGTGTTCCGGTTCGTCCTGCGCCGGGTCGGGGATCCGGACGCGGCCGAGGACCTGACCCAGGACACCTTCGTCGAGGTGGTGACCAAGCTGGACCGGTTCCGGGGCGCCTCGCGTTTCTCGACCTGGGTGCTGGGGATCGCCCTGAACCTGACCCGCAACCATCTGACCCGCAGTCCGCAGCGGCGCTACCGCATGGAGCCGGAAACGGTTCTGGACGCGGTCCCCGACCGCACCGCCGGGCCGCACGACGCGGCGCGCGGGCACGCCTTCGCGGCGGCGGTCCGGGCGGCGTTCGGCGAGTTGCCGGCGGAGTCGGCGGAGGCGCTGCGCCTGGTCGCCCTTGACGGACTGGAATACCGGGACGCGGCGGCGTTGCTCGGGGTGCCCCTGGGCACCATGAAGACCCGCGTGTTCCGGGCCCGCCGTGCCCTGCGCGAGGCGATGGCGGCGGCCGGCCAGGACGATTTCCTCGATCCCGACTGAAACCGCGCGGCGGACTTCCGCCACCCACCCGTGAAGGAGACCGTTGTCGCCCATGACGCCGATCGACGATGTGACCGAGGAGCTGCTGAGCCGGGGACTGGACGCCGACCTGGAGCGGGCCGAGGTGCGCGCCCTGTATCGGGCGGCGGCCGACGATCCGGCGGTGGCGGCGGCGATGGGCCGGATGGCGGCGCTGGAGGACGCGCTGCTGTGGGCCGATGCGCCGGTGCGCGCCGCCGCGCCGCGGCGAGCGGTCGCGCCGGCGACGGCGGGGCGTCCGCGCGACCGGGTCCGGCATCGCCTTCGGGATTGGCTGCGGGCGCCGCGCGGCCTGGCCGTGCAGCCGCTGTCGTTCGCGGTCGGGGCGACGGCGGCGCTGCTCATCGGTCTCGCCATGCCGCCGGTTCTCGAGCCCGAGGTGGTGGCCGACCGGCGATTCGAGCTGCACGACCTGGGGCTGACCGACGCCCGGACCAACCTCGACTGGACCTATCAGTTCATCCTGCGGCCGGGCCAGACCACGCGGCTGAGCCTGGATCTCGGCGACACCCTGCCGGTGCGGGTGCGGATCGAGGCGCCGCGGCCGACCGCGGTGACGCTGGTCCACCGCGCGCCCGGCTGGCGGCGCGGCTCGACGCGCGACGTGACGGTGCGCGGCATTCTCTACGCGACCCTGGCCAATCCGCGGCCCGGCGACGCGCTGGAGGTGGCCAACCGGGGATCGGCGCCGGTGGTGGTTTACGCCTACACCAACGGCTATGGCGGCTCGCGGGTCGACCCCGGCGGGCAGGCGCTCTAGTGTCCCGAATCCGAAGTTCGGAGCATTATACGGCAGGCGCTTTCGAACTTCGGATTCGATAAGGACACTAGATAACCTCTTGAGTCTCGTGTGGTTTCGGAGTCGAGGTTCGCCATGGACTCTGCCCCGAATAATATCGCGAACTTCGAATCCACCGCACTAGGGCCTGTTGACAATGCGGTCGAGGCGAAAAGGCCACGAGGCCAGAAGCGAGGACGACGGACATGATCTTCCAAGGCTGATCGATGAGTTGGTTCCAGGCGAAGCAGCAGTGATCGACGATGTCCTTGTAGGATATGAGGACCCTGTTGGAGAGCCGGTTGTCGCGGATGAACGGCCAGACGTTTTCGACCGGATTGAGTTCGGGCGACTTCGGCGGCAGGGGCACGAGGGTGATGTTGCTCGCGATTTCCAGGGCGTTGGAGACGTGCCATCCGTGCCAAATTGCCGCCACCATTGACCGGTAAAGCTTTGCCCATGCGGTTCCTGCTTGTCCTGCTCGTCCTGATCTGTGCCGGCCCGCCGCCGGCCGCCGCCCTGCGCCTGCCGGCCGGCGACCGCCAGCTGGTCGCCGAGATCGAAGGCTATCTGAACGGCATCACGACCCTGAAATCGGATTTCGTGCAGGCCACCTCGGCCGGCGGCTACGCCGAGGGCACCCTGTACCTGTGGCGCCCCGGGCGGCTGCGGTTCGAGTACGACGCGGCGCCGTTCCTGCTGGTCGCCGACGGCACCTGGCTGATCTACCACGATACGGAGCTGGAGCAGATCAGCTACCTGCCGCTGGGCAGCACCCCGGCGGCGATCCTGGTCGACGACGGGCTGTCGCTGACCGGCGACGCGGTGAAGGTCACCGGCCTGCAGCGCGGCAAGGGCCTGATCGCCCTGTCCCTGGTCCAGACCGCGCACCCGGAAGCCGGCGAGGTGACCCTGATCCTCAACGAGACCCCGCTGGAACTGCGGCAGTGGGAGATCGTCGACGCGCAAGGCACGCGCACCGTGGTCACCCTCAACCGGCCGCAGGTGGGGGTCGCGCTGGACGAGGACCTGTTCGAGTTCCACGACCCGCGCCGCAAGGGCCTGCCCGGCGACCGGCGGGACTGAACCGGCCCGGGCCTCGCGCGACACACCAGACGCATTCCGGCGGCGCCCGAACGCACCCGCCCCGCCGGCGCCCATCGACGGGGCGCTCGCCCGGCGCGTCAACGGGATGCGCGGTCCCGTCTCCCCGATCCCGACGATCGGCATCCCGCCAAGTCATGGACAATATAATCTCTTAATCTGCAATTATTTCTTGGTGTTTTACAGTCATGCGTTTCTCGCATGCCTGTTATTCTACGCGTTGCATGGAACCGGACACCAACTTTTCCCACATTGAACTTATCAAGGAGCGTACTGCAACGGTGCGTCCCTGGACCGCTCGGTCTCCCCTGCCGAACGGTCCGCTCCCCCCCAAGGAGCACGAGGCGTCCGGCCCCCCCTGACCGGACGCCTCTCTCGTTCGGCGATCGGGCTTGCGCCAGGACCGCCGACGGCGCAGGCTCCCCCGATGCCGCTCAAGATCACCACCTGGAACGTCAATTCGATCCGCCGCCGCCTGGAGCATCTGGGCTGGCTGGCGGAGGCGGAACGTCCGGACGTGGTCTGCCTGCAG
>JANQGL010000213.1 GCA_028277325.1 Magnetospira sp. | reverse complement strand
CAAGAGGCGGATCGGCTCCGGGGTGGTCGCCCTGGTCGCCGTCAACGAGGGCAAGGCCTCGGTGGTGGTCGCGGTGACCGCCGCCCTTGCCGCCGACCGCGGCCGATCCGGCGCGAACCAGCTCCACCGCGCTGATCCGGTCGGTCAGGTCGTCGGTCACCGCGACCACCACCGAGGCCTTGCCCTCGTTGACGGCGACCAGGGCGACCACCCCGGAGCCGATCCGCTTCTTGACCTCGTCGGCCATGCCCTTGAGCTCCTTGGCCGGCACCCCGTCGAGCAGGCGCGGGGCGTATTTCACGCCGGCCACCTCGCGCACCTCGGCGGCGCCCCCGTCCCCGCCGCCGGTGGCCAGCTTCTTGCGCAGGCCGGTGATCTCGCGCTCCATCCGGCGGCGCTCGTCGAGCAGCGCCGCCACCCGCTCCGGCACCTCCTCGGGAGCCGCCTTGAGGGCCGCCGCGGCGCGCATCAGGGCCTGCTCGCGGCGCTCCATGTGGGCCAGGGCCGACGGCCCGGTCAGCGCCTCGACGCGCCGCACCCCGGCCGCCACGGCGCTTTCCGCAACCACCTTGAACAGGCCGATGTCGCCGGTCCGCCGGACATGGGTGCCGCCGCACAGCTCGACCGAATAGGGATCGTCGCCCGGGTCCTGCTCGCCCATCGAGACGACGCGCACCTCGTCGCCGTATTTCTCGCCGAACAGCGCCATGGCGCCGGCCGCGATGGCCTCGTCCGGGGTCATCAGGCGGGTCACCACGTCGGCGTTGCGGCGCACCTGGTCGTTGACCCATTCCTCGACCGTCGCCACGTCCTCGGGCTCCAGGGGTTTGGGATGGCTGATGTCGAAGCGCAGCCGCTCCGGGGCGACCAGCGAGCCCTTCTGGGTCACGTGCCCGCCCAGCCGCCGGCGCAACGCGGCGTGCAGCAGATGGGTCGCCGAGTGGTTGGCGCGCAGCGCGGCGCGGCGCACCGGATCCACCTCCAGATGCGCGTTCCGGCCCACCGTGATCTCGCCCTCGACCACCTGCCCCAGGTGCACGTGCAGGGCGCCCAGCTTCTTGAGGGTGTCGCGGACCCGCACCTTGCCGCCGTCGACCCGGATCACCCCGGCGTCGCCCGCCTGGCCGCCGGATTCGCCGTAGAACGGCGTCTGGTTGACGATCACCGCCACCTCGCCGCCCTCGGACACCCGGTCCACCGGGGTGCCCTCGGCGACCAGGGCGACCACCCGGCCTTCCGCCGATTCCGTCTCGTAGCCCAGGAACTCGGTGGCGCCCACCGTCTCGTGCAGCTCGTACCAGACGGTCTCCGTCGCCGCCTCGCCGGACCCGGCCCAGGCGGCCCGCGCCTCGGCCTTCTGGCGCGCCATGGCGGCGTCGAACCCGGCCTCGTCGACCGTGATGCGGCGCGCCTTCAGGGCGTCCTGGGTCAGGTCGAGCGGGAAGCCGTAGGTATCGTAAAGCTTGAACGCCACCTCGCCGGACAGTTCGGCGCCCCCGGCGAGGTCGGCCGTTTCCTCGTCGAGCAGCCGCAATCCCCGATCGAGCAGCTTCTTGAAGCGGGTCTCCTCCAGCTTGAGGGTCTCCTCGATCAGCGGCCGCGCCCGGTTCAGTTCCGGGAACGCCTGCCCCATCTTGGCGGTCAGCGCCGACACCAGCCTGAACAGCATGGGATCGGTGGCGCCGATCATGTGGGCGTGGCGCATGGCGCGGCGCATGATCCGGCGCAGCACGTAGCCGCGCCCCTCGTTGGACGGCAGCACGCCGTCGGCGATCAGGAACGACGACGCCCGCAGGTGGTCGGCGATCACCCGGTGCGAGATCTTGTGCGGGCCGTCCGGATCGCTGCCCGACGCCTCGGCCGAGGCCTCGATCAGGGCGCGCAGCAGGTCCACGTCGTAGTTGTCGTGGGTCCCCTGCAGCACCGCCGCGATGCGCTCCAGGCCCATGCCGGTGTCGATCGACGGCTTCGGCAGGTCAAGGCGCGCCTCGGCCGTCTGTTCGTACTGCATGAACACGAGGTTCCAGATCTCGATGAACCGGTCGCCGTCCTCGTCCGGGCTGCCCGGAGGTCCGCCGGGGATGTGGTCGCCGTGATCGTAGAAGATCTCCGAGCAGGGTCCGCAGGGGCCGGTGTCGCCCATGGCCCAGAAGTTGTCCGACGTCGGGATGCGGATGATCTTGCTTTCCGGCAGGCCGGCGATCTTCTTCCACAGGTCGAAGGCCTGGTCGTCCTCGGCGTAGACGGTGACCAGCAGTTTGTCCTCGGGCAGGCCGTATTCCTTGGTCACCAGGTTCCAGGCCAGCTCGATGGCCAGGTCCTTGAAATAGTCGCCGAACGAGAAGTTGCCCAGCATCTCGAAGAAGGTGTGGTGGCGCGCCGTGTGGCCGACGTTTTCCAGGTCGTTGTGCTTGCCGCCGGCGCGCACGCATTTCTGCGACGTGGTGGCGCGCGCATAGGGCCGCGTCTCGGCGCCGGTGAACACGTTCTTGAACTGCACCATGCCGGCGTTGGTGAACATCAGCGTCGGGTCGTTGCGCGGCACCAGGGGGCTGGAGTCCACGATCTCGTGCCCGTTGCGCTGGAAGAACTCCAGGAAGGTGCGGCGGATGTCGTTGGCCGTCTGCATGGTCGTGTCCCCGCGTGGCGGTCTTGGGAAAATCCGGCAGGCCAAGCTTTTACCCGTGTTGCCGCGACCTGTCCAGGGAGCGGCGCCGCGCCCTTGCCCCGGCGCTCCGCCTTTCCCTAATATGGGGGCAGGATGCGCCGTCGAAAGGTTTCCCGAGGATGAGCAGCGGCTGGGGATGCCCCCACGAATTCAACGGCCGGTGCATGAAGGTGCGCGGCCACGCCTGCGACCCGGCGATGAAGGGCTGCGTGCTGTTCGGCAAGTTCAAGCTCGACAACCCGGACAAGCAGCGTCCGGCCGGTCTGCGCAGACCGGCCGCCGATCCCGGGAAGGACGACAGCGGCTAGGGCCTGTTGACAATCAGGGGATTCCCAGCCGGACAAAAAAATGAACCTAAATTCCGCAGTTCGGCGTGGGTAGCGGTCCGCGAAGCGTCTGGTATGGTTGCGGAATGACGGGATCGGGAGAGGGGGATCGGGGTCACCCATCGGGTGTTCCCGC
>JANQGL010000014.1 GCA_028277325.1 Magnetospira sp. | reverse complement strand
ACCGCCAGCACCGGAATCACCCCCACGCCCTGGAACAGCAGCACCGCGAACCCGTACTCGCCGATCCGGGTCGGCATCAGGCCGCGCTCGTTGAGGATTTGCAGGGCGATGGCGGTCGAGGACAGGGACAGCGCCATGCCGACCACGACGGCCTCGGTCCAGGCGAGGCCGAGCAGGTGCCCGGCCACGACCAGCGCCGCCATGGTCGCCGAGACCTGCAGGCCGCCCATGCCGAGGATGCGGCGGCGCAATTGCCAGAGGGTGGCCGGCCGCAGTTCCAGGCCGATCAGGAACAGCATCATCACCACCCCGAACTCGGCGACGTGCAGCACCGATTCGGGGTCGCCGACCAGCGCCAGGCCGAACGGTCCGATGGCGACCCCGGCGATCAGGTAGCCGAGCACCGAGCCGAGGCCGATCCGTCGCGCCAGCGGCACCATCAGCACCGCGGCGGCCAGGAAGACGAACGCGCTGGGCAGCGGGCCGTGCCAGTCCATCGCCTATGCCTCCGCGTCGCGCAGGGCGGTCAGGTGCGCCCGGTAGGTCTCGGCGTGGCGCAGGATGGCGTCGTCGCCGGCCCGCCGCGCGGCGTGGAACGGAAATGGCGGCAGGTAGGTCATGCCGCACAACCGCGCCGCCTGGTCGAACGGGGCGAGCAGGGACTCCAGGGTGCGCCCGTGATAGCCCTCGACCGTGTAGGCCTGCGCCGAGCCGCCGGTCGAGACGGCGGACAGCAGCCGCTTGCCGCGCAGTCCCTCGGCATGGACGCCATAGGCCCAGCCGTAGGTCAGCACTTCGTCCATCCACAGCTTCAGCAGGGCCGGGCAGCTATACCAGAAGAACGGATGCTGGAACACCAGCACCCGGTGCGCGTTGCACCGCGCCTGCTCCTCGCGCACGTCGATGTGGAAGTCCGGATAGGCGGCGTAGAGGTCGTGCACCGTGATCCCGTCGAGACCGCGCACCGCCTCGACCATCGCCCGGTTGACCCGCGACGTGCCGGGGTCCGGGTGGGCGAGCAGGACCAGAACGGGATTGGGCGCGGGCAGGGTCATCGGCGGGGCATCCTCGGTTGCTCCGCATAATGGGATCCGTCGCCGGATATGCAAGGGGCCGGGACCCGCCACCCCCTCGTCCCGGCGACGGAATCGGCTATACTCCGCACCCGACGACCGCCGCCGACGGACCCGACCCGTGACTCTCGACCGCCTCGCCACCGGACTGCGCCCCTACCTGCTGCTGACCCTGCTGGCGCTCGGCCTCTACCTGCCGACGCTCGGGTCCCTGCCGCCCATGGACCGCGACGAGAGCCGGTTCGCCCAGGCCACCGCGCAGATGCTGGAGAGCGGCGACTTCGTGCGCATCCGGTTCCAGGACACCGCCCGCAACAAGAAGCCGGCCGGCATCCACTGGCTGCAGGCGGCCTCGGTGGCGGCCCTGAGCACGCCCGAGGCGCGCGACATCCGGGCCTATCGGGTGCCCTCGGCGCTCGGCGCCTGGGCCGCCGTGCTGCTCACCTTCGGGATCGGCGCCAGGCTGTTCGACCGCCGGGTCGCCCTGCTCGGCGCGGCGGCGCTCGCAACCAGCCTGATGCTGTTCGTGGAGGCGCATCTGGCGAAGACCGACGCGGTGCTGCTGGCCTGCGTGCTGGCGGCGCAGCTGGCCCTGGCCCGCCTCTACATCGGGTCGCGCGAGGCCGCAGGCGCGGCTCCGGGGGCCGGCTGGGCGGTCCTGTTCTGGGTCGCCCAGGGGCTGGCGTTCCTGGTCAAGGGGCCGATCGCCCCGATGGTCGGCGGCCTGACCATCGCCGCGTTGCTGGTCGTCGAGCGGCGGGCCGGCTGGCTGCGCGGCCTGCGGGTCGGCTGGGGCCTGCCCCTGATGCTGCTGATCGTGCTGCCCTGGTTCATCCTCGCCGGCCAGGCCTTCGTGGCCGACGCGGTGGGCAAGGACCTGCTGCCCAAGCTGCTGGCCGGCCAGGAAAGCCACGGGGCGCCGCCCGGCTATTACCTGCTTCTTGTGACCGTGTTCCTGTTCCCGGCCTCCCTGTTCGTCTGGCCGGCGCTGGCCACCGTCTGGCGGGGTTGGCGCGATCCGGGGGTGCGGTTCGCGCTGGCCTGGCTCCTGCCGGCCTGGGTCCTGTTCGAACTGGTCCCCACCAAGCTGCCGCACTACGTGCTGCCGCTCTATCCGGCCCTGGCCCTGCTGGTCGCCCGCGCGGTGCTGGCCGGCGATTTCTCCAGGTGGATCACGCGCGGCGGCGTGGTCCTTTGGTCGGTCGTGCCGCTGACACTTGGCGGCGCGGCGCTGGTCGCGCCGTTTATCTACGGAGAGGGATTCGACCCCTGGGGCCTGGCGGTCCTCGCCGTCGCCCTGGCGACCCTCGTCCTGGCGGCCGGCCCGGCCTGGCGCGGCGACACCCTGGACGCCCTGCGCAACGCTTTGCTCGGCGGCGCCGTGCTGGCCAGCCTGGTGGTCGGGGTGAGCCTGCCGCGTCTCGCCGCCTTCGACGCCGCGCCGGCCATTGCGGCGCATCTGCCGGATGGCCATCGGCCGCTGGCCGCGGCCGGCTACCACGAGCCGAGCCTGGTGTTCCTGGCCGGGACCGACACCCGGCTGGTCGACGGCGCCACCGCCGCGGCGCACCTGACCTCGGGCGCCGGGCCGGCCCTGGTCAACGACCGCGAGCGGGCGGCTTTCGCGGCGGCGCTGGACGCCCCCCGGACGCCGGATTTCGAGAAACGGATCTTCAACTATTCGCGCGGACGCTGGGAGACCCTGGCCCTGTTCGCGACCGGCGGAGGGCGCTGAGGCATGGCGCGGCTCGGTCCGTCGGGCCTGCTCCGCGCGGCGCCGCTCCGCGCCTCGCTGGTCGTCACCCTGGCCCTGGCGGTGGTTTCCAACCTGCTGTGGGACCGGTCGCTGGCACTTTATTTCAAGGCCCTGGACGCCACCCCCCTGGTCGGGCTGTTCCGCGACATCACCGACCTCGGCAAGCCCGACCCCTGGTTCGTGATCCTCGCCTTCGCGGCGCTGCTGGCGCGCGCCGCCGGAATCCTGTTCGGGATCGACGGCCGGCGCGACGTCCTGCGCCGGGTGCAGGACGCGGCCGTCTTCCTGTTCCTGTCGGTCGCCCTGTCGGGGCTGTTCGTCAACCTTCTGAAGCTGCTGGCCGGGCGCCACCGGCCGCGCGACCTGTTCGCCGACGGCGACGGCGGATTCAACCTCCTGGCCTTCGATCCGGCCCTCAACTCCTTTCCGTCCGGCCACGCGCAGATGAGCCTCGCCCTGGCGGTGGGGCTGATGATCGTGCTGCCGCGGTTCGACCATGTGTTCCTCGTGGCCGCCGTCGTCATCGCCTTCTCGCGCGTGGCGACCAGCGTGCACTACCTGTCGGACGTGCTGGTCGGCGCCTGGATCGGGGTCTGGGCGCCGATCCTGCTGCACCGCCATGTGTTCGCGCGGCGCCGGCTGGACGTGACCTTCGGCCGCCCCGGCCGCCTGTCGGCGGGCCTCAGACGGTGGTTGCGCGGCACCCCGCGAGTTGCTACATCCGCCCATTCCCCACCGAAGGAGCCCGGTTCATGAGCGGTGACGTGAAAAAGGTCGTGCTGGCCTATTCCGGCGGTCTCGACACCTCGATCATCCTGCGCTGGCTGCAGGACACCTACGGCTGCGAGGTGGTGACCTTCACCGCCGACCTGGGCCAGGGCGAGGAGCTGGAACCGGCCCGCAGGAAGGCGGAGATGATGGGGATCCAGGAGATCTTCGTCGACGACCTGCGCGAGGAGTTCGTCCGCGACTACGTGTTCCCGATGTTCCGCGCCAACGCCCTCTACGAGGGGACCTACCTGCTGGGCACCTCCATCGCCCGTCCCCTGATCGCCAGGCGGCAGATCGAGATCGCCGAGCGGGTGGGCGCCGACGCGGTGGCCCACGGGGCGACCGGCAAGGGCAACGACCAGGTGCGGTTCGAGATCGCCTACTACGCGCTGAAGCCCGACATCAGGGTGATCGCCCCGTGGCGGGAATGGGACCTGACCAGCCGCTCCAGGCTGATCGAATACGCCGAACAGCACCAGATCCCGGTGCCCAAGGACAAGCGCGGCGAGGCGCCGTTCTCGCAGGACGCCAACCTGGTGCACATCTCCTCGGAGGGCAAGATCCTGGAGGATCCGTGGGACGAACCGGACTACGACCTGATCCTGTCGCGGATGGTCACGCCGATGGACGCCCCCGACCGCCCGACCGAACTCGCCATCGACTTCGAGGCCGGCGACCCGGTGGCGGTGAACGGCACGCGGCTGAGCCCGGCCAGCCTGCTGGCGCGCCTCAACGAACTGGGCGGCGCCAACGGGGTGGGGTGTACCGACATCGTGGAGAACCGCTTCGTGGGCATGAAGTCGCGCGGCGTCTACGAAACCCCGGGCGGCACCGTGCTGTTCCACGCCCGACGGGCCATCGAGAGCCTGACCCTGGACCGCGGGGCCATGCACCTGAAGGACGAGCTGATGCCGCGCTACGCGGAGCTGATCTACAACGGCTTCTGGTTCGCGCCGGAGCGCGAGATGCTGCAGGCGGCGATCGACCACGCGGCTCGGGCGGTCACCGGCACGGTGCGTCTGAAGCTCTACAAGGGCAACGTGATCGTCACCGGCCGGAAATCCCCCAACAGCCTGTATTCGGAAAGGATCGCCACGTTCGAATCCGACGAAGGGGCCTATGACCAGCGCGACGCCGAGGGCTTCATCAAGTTGAATGCGTTGCGTTTGCGACTCGCCGGCGGACCGCGCGACGGGAACGTTTCCTGAATTTTTTCCTGTAATCGGTAAGATTTGCCGTGTAAATTCCATGACAGCCCTATTTCTGCAACATTTGGACGTTAGGAATATCTGTCGCCTGGATAATTCAACCGTAACGATGGTATGCTGTGGTTGATACAGAATCCGGGCCCATGATGTAACGACCTAGAATTACGAAACAAACATGGACTCCTTCCGGGAACGACGGCGACAAGCCGCGCTCGGCGAAATGGGAGGAAGGTATGCACCAGCACAAGACCGGGCTAGGGTCCGAACGCTCGGCTCGCAAATCCAAAGCGTATTTTCACGACGAACCACGTCTCGACGATCTGATGGACGATTCCGTGATGCGTGCCCTCCTGACCAGTGACGGGCTCAGCCGCGAGGACGTGGAAGACCTGATGGCCGACGTTCGCGCCCGCCTCGAATAGTCCGCCCCCGGCCGGTCACGGCAACAAACGACAGCGGCCCGCGGTCTTCGGCGCGGGCCGTTCGCACGTCCGCGTGCCTGGGGCGGCGGCTTCCTCTGGACCGCCGCCCGGCGATCGGGTATCAGGAACCCCTCTCCGAATGCATAAGGATCGTGCAATGAGCGCCAACAAGACCCTTCTCATCCTGCCGGGCGACGGAATCGGCCCCGAGGTGATGGCCCAGGTCCGCAAGGTCGTCGACTGGATGGACCGGCGGCGCGGGATATCCTTCGACCTGCGCGAGGATCTGGTGGGGGGCGCCGCCTACGACGCCCACGGCGTGGCGATCTCGGACGCCGCCATGCAGGCGGCGCTGGACGCCGACGCGGTGCTGCTCGGCGCGGTGGGGGGACCGAAGTGGGACGACGTGGCGCGCGCGCACCGTCCGGAGGCCGGCCTGCTGCGGCTGCGCA
>JANQGL010000469.1 GCA_028277325.1 Magnetospira sp. | reverse complement strand
GCGGGTTCCTCCGGAACCCTTGGCTTTCGGCGCCGCAAGCGCCGGCCCGCGCTTGCGGGCTCCCAGGCGCCGCGAGTCACCGCTCGCGCCGCTTGGTATAAACGCCGGATTCCGGCTCGACGGACAACGGCGCGTCCCGACGGACGCGCCGTTTTTTTCGGCTTCAAGTCCGATCCGAACCTAAAGCACCACCGTCTTGATTCCGTTCAGGAACACCCGCTGCTCGGCGTGCAGGCGCAGGGCCCGGGACAGCACCTTGTTCTCGATGTCGCGGCCGATCGCGATCATCGAGTCCGGGCTGTCGCGGTGGGTCACCGGCTCCACCGCCTGGGCGATGATCGGACCCTCGTCCAGGTCCTCGGTCACGTAGTGGGCGGTGGCGCCGATCAGCTTCACGCCGCGCTCGTGGGCCCGGTGGTAGGGCTTGGCGCCCTTGAACCCGGGCAGGAAGGAATGGTGGATGTTGATGCAGCGGCCGTGCAGGTGGCGGCACATCTCCGGCGACAGGATCTGCATGTAGCGGGCCAGGACCAGCAGGTCCGAGCCGGTCTCGCGCATCAGTTCGCGCGTCCGCGCCTCCTGTTCGGCCTTGGTGTCGCGGGTCACCGGCAGGTGGTGGAACGGAATGCCCCGGGACTCCGCGTTGCGGCGCAGGGTCTCGTGGTTGGAGACGATGGCCGTCACCTGGATGGGCAGCGAGCGCTTGGCGCAGCGGTACAGGATGTCCTCCAGGCAGTGGTCGCCCTTGGAGACCATCAGGATGGCGCGCATCCGCTCGTCGGCGTCGTGCAGCGACCAGTACATGTCGAACGGCTTCGCCACCTCGCGCGCGAACCGGTTGCGGAACGCCGGCGGAATCGAGGTTTCGTCGGTCTCGAACTCGGTGCGCATGAAGAAGCGCCCCGTCGAATGGTCGTCGAACTGCGCGGAATCGCTGATGTTGCCATCGAACTCGGCGATCAGGCTGGCCACCGCGGCAACGATCCCGACCCGGTTCTGACAGGCCAGGCGGAGGATCCAGGTCTTGCGCGGCGGGCGGGAGTCGGACATCGGAGGGCGCTCGCGGTCGGTTGCGGGTCGGTCGCCCGCATAGACCACAGGACAAGGCGCCGGGTCAAGGCGTTGTCGGTCGGGCCCGCGCCGCCGTCATTGCCGGGCCGGCCGAAGGCCGCGACCCGGCGACCCGCGCGCCGCCGCACCGAGGACGTGCGCACGGCCGCGCGGATGCCTGTCTTGGGTCCGAGCCCGGCTAACCGAGGATCTTGTCGACCCTGTTGCCGAGGCGGACGCGGGCGGTCTCCGGGATGCCGGAGCCGAGCAGCGGCGTGACGTAGTCCACGAAGGCCTTGGTCACGTTGTTGGCCTCGGCGTTGATGAACTCGTCGGCCATGGTCTTGGTCTTGGCGGCCACGTCGGAGAGCTTGTCCAGCTCGTATTCCACCCGGTACTCGCCGACCCGGCGGATGGTCACCGTGCCGCTGCTGTCCCGGTAGTGGGCGAAGTTGACCGCCTTCTGGCCGACCTCGCGGGCCTCGCGCTGGTCGACGTCGGACACGCAGCCCAGGAACGAGCGCTGCATGTAGCCCAGGGTGTCGGCCCGCACCCGCTTGATGCCGGTCCTGTCCTTCACCGCGTCGGCCAGCAGGTCGCCCAGCGCCCCGGTGCCCGAGAGCTGCACGTTGCCGTGGGCGTCCTTCTCCACTTCCTGCATCAGCTGGGTGATGATCGGCGCCCCGGAGGCGTCGTGGACGCCCTCGGAGACCGCGATGATGCAGCGGCCGTACTTGTCGTAGACCGCCTTCACGTCGGTGATGAAGGCGTCCATGTCGAAGGTGCGCTCCGGCACGTAGACCAGGTGCGGTCCGTCCGCCTCGTTCTGACGCAGCGCCGCCGCGGCCCCGGTCATGAAGCCGGCATGGCGGCCCATCACGACGCCCAGGAACACCCCCGGCAGGGCCGCGTTGTCCAGGTTCAGGCCGGCGAAGGCCGAGGCCACGTAGCGGGCCGCCGACGGGAAGCCCGGGGTGTGGTCGTTGATCACCAGGTCGTTGTCGATGGTCTTCGGCACGTGCACGCAGCGCAGCGGATAGCCGCTCGCCTCGGCTTCCTCGGCGACGATCCGGCAGGTGTCGGAGCTGTCGTTGCCGCCGCAGTAGAAGAACGACTGGATGTCGTGCGCCTGGCACACCTTGAAGATGTTCTTGCAGTACTCCAGGTCCGGCTTGTCGCGGGTCGAGCCGAGGGCCGAGGACGGCGTGGCCGCGATCATTTCCAGGTTGAGGTCGGTTTCCTGGGTCAGGTCCACGAAGTTCTCGTCGACGATCCCGCGCACCCCGTGCAGGGCGCCGTAGACCCGCTCGACGCTCGGAATCCGGCGCGCTTCCTGCACCACCCCGACCATCGACTGGTTGATGACCGCCGTCGGGCCGCCGCCCTGGGCGACCAGTACCTTACCTTTGAGCATTTTACATTCCTCCCCCGTGGAAGATGCGGTTCGCGTGATATTCCCGCGTTCTTTATACGCCACCCCCGCGCGCGGCGTCCACTGGTCGCGGCGCGCCCACCCGCCATCGGGCTGTGGAGTTTTTTTGACACCGGCCGTCCCGACCGGCCTCGGTGCCCGGACTCCGGCGGCGTGGCGTGCGGGTCCCGGGCCGCACTGACGCTGGCGACGCCCCGGCCCGACCCGTATACTTCGCGCATGCCGCCGTCCAACACCGCACGCCACGCACCAGCGGCGCCCGCGCTCGTCGTCGGGGTCCGGGGGGCCGCGCTGGTGTTTCCCGGCGCCCGCCGGGAGAGTCTGTCCCTGGGCGAGGCGGCCCGCCGCCTGGGCGACATCGGGCCGGTGATCGTCTGTCACGCGCCGGCCACCCAGCGGCGCCTGGGGATCGCCGGGATCGCGGCCCTCGACCTGCTGGACCTGTTCGCCTTCGCGCGCCCGGCCACCTTCTGCGTGCCGACCCCGGGCGGCCTGGCCGAGGCGCTCGGGTTTCCGAAGCCGGCCACGCTGGCCGATCAGGCGGCGGTCCTCCATCAGGCCACCGCCGCCCTGCTCGGCCATCTCGCCGCCCGGGCGCCGGCGCGGGAGGCGGCGGCGGCGGCCTGGGCGATGACCCGCGGCTCCTGGCCGTGGGCGCCGTTCGTGCTGGCGGCGCTCGGCGAGGGCGGCGAATCGCCGCATTCGCGCAACCTGACCGAGGGCCTGCGGGTGTGGACGCGGCGCGGCGAGTGGTCGGAGCACGCGCCCGAGCCGCCGGCCGGGCATCTCCCGGTGGAGCCGGTGGAGGCACGGGCGCAACTGGTCAAGCTGCTGGGCGGCGGCGCCGAGCGGCGGCCCCAGCAAGTGGCTTACGCCGAACAGGTCGCCGCCGCCTTCGACCCCTGCGAGTCCGACGGCGCGCCGGTGGCGGTGCTCGCCGAGGCCGGCACCGGAGTCGGCAAGACCCTCGGCTACGTGGCCCCGGCCGCCGTCTGGGCCCGCAAGAACCACGGGCCGGTGTGGATCTCCACCTTCACCCGCAACCTGCAACGGCAGTTGGACGGCGAGCTGGACCGCCTGTACCCCGACCCCGCCGACAAGGCCCTCAAGGCGGTGGTCCGCAAGGGGCGCGAGAACTACCTGTGCCTGCTGAACCTCGACGAGGCGGTGCAGCGCCTGCCGTTGCGTCCGGCCGACGCGACCGGTCTCGGCCTGGTCGCCCGCTGGGCCGAGGCGACCCGCGACGGCGACATGGAGGGCGGCGACTTTCCGGGCTGGCTGGTCGATCTGGTCGGCCGGCGGCTGACCCGCGACCTCACCGACACGCGCGGCGAATGCCTCTATTCGGCCTGCATCCACTACCGCAAGTGTTTCGTGGAACGCTCGATCCGGCGCGCCCGGCGGGCCGAGATCGTGGTCGCCAACCACGCCCTGGTGCTGGTTCAGGCGACCCTGGGCGGCGACGAGGCGCACCTGCCGACCCGCTACGTGTTCGACGAGGGACACCACCTGTTCGAGGCCGCCGACAAGGCGTTCTCGGCCCATCTGTCGGGGCGCGAAACGGCCGACCTCAGGCGCTGGCTGCTCGGCGCCGAGGACCGCGACCGGTCGCGCGCGCGCGGCCTCAGGAGCCGCCTGCAGGATCTCCTGGAGCTGCGTCCGGCGATGGCGGAGCCGCTCAACGCGGTGCTGGCGGCGGCGCGCGACCTGGCCGGACAGGGCTGGAACCAGCGGATCGGCGGCGGCCATCCGGTCGGACCGGCGGAAACCTTCCTGCACCGGCTGCGCGCGCAGGTCTACGCGCGCAGCCGCGACGACCGCTCGCCCTACAGCCTGGAGGCCGAAACCCAGCCGACCGTTCCCGGCCTGATCGAGGCGGCGGTCGGGCTCGAACGGGCGTTGCAGCTCCTGGAGGTGCCGACCCGCCACCTGATCCGCGAACTGGCCCGCCTGCTGGACGACGAGGCGGCGGACCTGGACAGCCCGACCCGGCAACGGGTCGACGGCCTGATGCGGTCGCTGGAGCGCCGCGCCGTCGTTCCGGCCCAGGCCTGGCGTGCCATGCTGCGGTCGCTCGGCGAGGCGACGCCGCCCGAATTCGTCGACTGGCTGTCGGTGGACCGGATCGACGGCCGCGACACGGACGTCGGCCTGCACCGGCACTGGGTCGATCCGGTACGCCCGTTCGCCCGCGTGATGGCCGAGCAGACGCAAGGCTTCCTCGTCACCTCGGCGACCCTGCGCGACGGATCGGGCGACGACGACCGCGACTGGACGGCCGCCGAGGCGCGCACCGGCGCCCGCCACCTGCCCCGCCCGCCGCTGCGCCGCGCGGTGGCGTCGCCGTTCGACTACCCGTCCCATACCCGGGTCCTGGTGGTGACCGATCTCGGCCGCGACGATCTGGCGCGCATCGCGACCGCCTATCGGGAGCTGTTCCTGGCCGCGCGCGGCGGCGGCCTCGGCCTGTTCACGGCGATTTCGCGTCTGCGCGCGGTGCACGGGCGGATCGCCGGGCCGCTCGACGCGGCCGGCCTGCCGCTCTACGCGCAGCACGTGGACGCCCTCGACACCGGCACCCTGATCGACATCTTCCGGGCCGACCAAAATGCCTGCCTGCTCGGCACCGACGCGGTGCGCGACGGCGTCGACGTGCCCGGCGCCTCGCTGCGCCTGATCGTGTTCGACCGGGTGCCCTGGGCGCGGGCCGACATCCTGCACAAGGCGCGCCGCCAGGTGTTCGGCGGCGGCGCCTACGACGACATGCTGTGCCGGCTGCGCCTCAAGCAGGCGTTCGGCCGCCTGATCCGGCGGGCCGACGACCGCGGCGTGTTCGTGCTGCTGGACTCGCGGCTGCCGTCCCGGCTGCATGGGGCGTTCCCGGACGGCGTCGAGGTCCGCCGCTGCGGGCTGGCCGACGCGGTGGCCACGGTCGAGGGCTTCCTCGCCCCCGATGCGCCGGGTATGCCGTCGCGCAACGAGGGGAGTCGGCCATGAGCGCAGCGAAACGCGTCCTGGTGATCGACGATCACCACCACCTGGCAAGCCTCGCGGCGGGCGCCGGCCTGACGGCGCCCGCCCCCCAAGCGGCATTCCCTCAGCGCTTGGTCTTCAAGGTCTGAACCTTCGAGAGCACGTTGCGGGCGGTGGCCGGCGGCATGGTCGCCTGCCAGGCCGGCATGTATTCGCCCGGGTGCCCGTGGAACATCCGGTGCAGCACTTTCCAGGGATTCTCGTCGGCCACCCGGCCAAGCGGCGGCATGGTGCGGATCGCGGTCCCGTCCTCGCCGTGACAGGTGGCGCACAGGGTGAGGAAGAACTCGGGGTGTTCCTCGGACTCGCCGCGCGCCTTCTTGGTCACCGGGTCGATGTACTCGTTCATCTCCACCTGACCCTGGCTGACGAAGGCGGCGAGATCGGTCAGGTCCTTGTAGCGCATGTAGTCGTCCATGTGATGGAGATCGTCGGTCAGCACCTTGACGATCGCCGCCGGATGCGCCCCGGTCATGTTGCGGATGCCGCGGACTCCGGCCGCCCCCCTGTAGTCCCAGCCGTGGCACTCGACGCAACGCCAGGTGCTGGACCCGACCATCACCTTCTGGCCGGCCGGATAGGCCGGATGCGGATCGGGCGGGTAATGGCGGTCGATCTCCCCGGCCCAATCGTCGTAGAGCTTGCCGCCCCGGGCGACCGAGGCCAGCTGGTCGTGGCCCGGCAGGCTCTGGGTATAGGCCAGGGTGCTGAGCACGGTCGGCAGGCCGAACGCCCGCAAGGCCGGCATGTCGTCGCCCGGATGGCCGTTCAGCATTTTGTGCAGGGCCAGCCAGGGATCGGACCGCGCCACGTCGCCGACCGGCGGGATGGTCCGCATCTGGCGGCCGTCCGGCCCATGGCAGTTCACGCAGATGGTCGAGAAGAACATCGAGGTCCGACCCGGATTGGCCCGCGCCCGGCGGGTCATCGGGTCGATCACCTCGTCCATGACCACCTGCCCCTTGCTGACGAACAGCGCCAGGTCGAGCAGCGACTGGGTATCGAACATGTCCGCGAAGCCGTGCTCGGGCGCGGTGATCGCCTCGATGATCTCGCCCACCGGCCGGCCATCCAGGCGGTCGATACCCTTGGCGCCGGTGAAACTGGGGCCGGTATGAAAAACGCCGTCGACCCCCCGGTAGTCCCAGCCGTGGCACACCACGCACCGCCAGGTCTCCCAGGGCTCGTCGGCGTAGCGCTCGCTGGCCGACGGGTAAAGGGGATGCGGGGTCTTGGGACGCCGTTTCGCGAGTTCGCGCAGCCAGTTGTCGTACAGGCGGCCGCCGGCCGCGACCGACGCGATCAGGTTGTCGTCGTGCGTCTCGCCGGCCGTCGCGCTGCCCGAGCGGGCCTGCGACGGATCGCCGGTGAACAACAGGGTGGCCATGACGGCGGCACCGGCCATGACCGCTCCCGGCCGACACCGGCGGCGAAGCGCCCTGCGGGCCTCGACGCTGCGAAAACGCCCCATCTCCTGGATCCTTTCACATAAAATCCGAGTAATATCGACTGCGAAGTCCGGAGGCGCCCGCCCCATCATGCAACGGGCTTCGGATTCGGGACACTAGCCCGCCGGCCCGTGCCAAACAACGTCAGTCATCGTATCCGTGCGGCAATTCGTGGGCGACCCCCTTGTGGCACTGGATACAGTGCCCCCCCTCGTTGAAGGCCTCGGTATGCTTGCGGCGCGCCCGGCGTCCCTGTTCGTCCATGATCATGGTAGCGAAATCGTGGCATACCCGGCATTCGCGGGATTCCGAAGCCTCCATTTTCGCCCACACCCGCTGGGCCATGGCCAGGCGCATCTCCTCGAAAGCCTCCGGGGTCTGGGCGTGGCCCATCAGTTCACCGTACAAGTCCTTCACCGCCATGATCTTGGCGACCAGTTTTTCCGGATATTCGCGGGGCACATGGCAATCCGAACATCCGGCCTGGATACCGATCGCGTTCCGGAAGTGGAAGCTTTTCTTGTATTCCTCGTAGGGAAACGACATGGAATGGCACGAAACGCAGAATTCCATGGTGTTGGTGTAAGCAACCACGTGGGTGAACGCGAACAGGAACACCGACGTTCCGCCCACCCCGATGAACAGCCCCCAGCGGAGTGCCGGGATTCTCAGCCACTGCCAGATTTTTCGCACCGCTTCGTTTCCTTTCCCATGCCGCGAACCGCCACGTGCTCCGTCCGGTCCGCCGATGCGTTATTGCATTGCCCGAAAGGGTTTCCCTATGGGGTTGTCTTTAAAGGATTTTTTGATGGCGACACGAAGGCCCCCGTACCCTGGGAACGGGGGCCTTCTCGCATCCGCGATGGTGTTGCGACGGCTGGATCAGCCCCAAGTGTCGCGCACGATGTTGTTGTACCAGCTGTAGGCGAATTCCACCTCGCGGCGCCGCACCTCCGCCGAGGCGTCCACCGGGGTGAGGCCGCCGGCGCCCTTGACCCCGGCGATGGCATTGTTTTCGGCGTCGTAGCGGTACACCGCGGCCACCGAGAACCCGTAGTCCCTGCCGGCGATCGAGTAGCAGGTGTTGACGTAGGACGGGGTGCCCGGCTCCTGGCCGGCCAGCGCCGCCGCGATCGCCGCCGCGCAGACCTTGCCCTGCGAGTTGGCCGCGTAGCCGGACTTCGGCATCTTGGTCGCCACCGCGGCGTCGCCCAGCACGTAGATGCCGGGATGCGCCACCGATTCGAAGGTCAGCTTGTTGATCTCGCACCAGCCGCTGTCATTGGCGAGCCCGGCCGTGAGGGCGATCTCGCCGGCCCGCTGCGGCGGGATGTAGTTGATCACGTCCGCCTTGACGTTCTCGAAGTCGGTCGCCACCGTCATCGTCGAGGGATCGATGGCGGCGATCTCGCCGGCCTCGGCGGCCTTCACCCAGCGGATGAGGCTGTTGTCGGTGCCGTAGCCGTAGAGATCCTTCCAGGCCTGCATGAACAGGCCCTGCTTGGAGAACTTGTCCTTGCGGTCGATGATCACGATCTTCGACTTCGGCTTGTGGTGCTTGAAGTACATGGCGATCTGCGACACCCGCTCGTAGGGCCCCGGCGGGCAGCGGAACGGATTCGGCGGCGCCACCAGGCAGAAGGTCCCGCCGTCCGGCATCGCCTCGAGCTGGCGGCGCAGCAGCGCCGTCTGCGGGCCCGCCTTCCAGGCGTGCGTGATGGTGTCGAACATCGCGTCCGAGACCCCGGTGAACCCGTCGAGCTTGAGCGAGATGCCCGGCGCGACCACGCAGTGGTCGTAGGAGAACGAGCCGCTGCCGGTGGTGGTCACCATCTTGGAGGCCGGATCGATGCCGGTCACCGTGTCCTTGACCACGTTGACGCCGAGGCCCCGCAGGCCGTCGAACGTGACGGCGATCTGGTCCATGGTCCGCTCGCCCGACAGCACCTCGTTGGACAAGAAGCAGGTGTGATAGGTGGCGTTGGGTTCGATCAGGGTCACGTCGATGGCGGAGTCGTGGAGCTTCAGGTAGCGGGCGGTGGTGGCGCCCCCCACGCCGCCGCCGACGACGACCACCTTGCCGCCGGCCGCGCGCGCGATGTGCGGCACCGCGATCCCGGCGCCGGCGATGGCGGCGGCCGAACCGCTGAACTTCAGGAATCCGCGTCGGTTCATGTTCTGTGTCATGCTGCTTTCCCCTCCCCGCTAGCGACGGCTGCCATAGAACTGGACCACCGCTTCGACGCCTGCCGCGCCGTGCTTGTCGCGAAGATCCTGAAGAGTGCGAATTTTCTTGCGGCGCTCCTTGGCCGACATGGTGGGATTGTTCTCCAGATCCCGCATGCCGGATTCGAAGTCGGCGAGGTTGTTGCGCAGGTAGGGCATCATCTGCCCGGCGAGGATCGGATAGTCCTCCGCCGCGTAACCGTCGTCCTCGTGGCAGCTGTCACAGAGGTCGCGGGTGAGCCTCTGGCCCAACTCGACCGCCTGCGCATCGCTGTCCTGAGCGAAGTGGCGCTCCGGCTTCTGGGCCGCGAAGTGCTCCGCGATGGCCTTGATCTCGTCCTCGGTGTAGCCGCGCGCGATGCGCCCCATGATGGTCGACGGACGGCTCCCGGACGCGTAGCGGGTCATCGTCTCGGTCAGATAGTAGGCGTTCATTCCGGCGATCGACGGTGACGCGGGGCCATAGCTGTTGCCGTTCGGGCCATGGCAGGCGTCGCAGGTGTTCGACAGCATCGCCGCCGAGGCCATTTCGGCCTGCGCGGTCTCCGCACCGAACACGCCGCAAAGAAGCCCCGCGGCAAGGGCCGCTTTCCAAGCGCTTTTTCGCACGATAAATCCTCCCTAGGAACATATTTAATAGGCCCTTTATTTAACACAGGAAATGCGAAAACAGAACCTAAAAATGTCAAGACGCCGTATGGGTGCCGGCACTGATGTGCTGTTATATCGTAGTTTCTTAGGTTTTTCTCATGTCCAGAACTCCGTGTTTTCTAATATAAGGGCTTTCTTATTTTGATAGGCACAGGGGCGACCCGGGGCCGCCCCTTTTGCTTTCGAGGATTTCGAAGGACCGATCAGTTGACCTTCGGGTCCAGGTTTCCGCTCTCGTAGCGCTTGAACATGTCCTCGAGGGAGGCGACCCTGATCTTGGAGGCATTGCCGGCGGTCCCGAAGGACTCATAGCGGGCCTTGCAGATCGCCTTCATTTCCTTGCGGGTCTCGGCAAGGTACTTGCGCGGGTCGAAATCGGACGGGTGCTCGGCCATGTAGCGGCGCACGCTGCCGGTGGAGGCCATGCGCAGGTCGGTGTCGATATTGACCTTGCGCACCCCGTGCTTGATGCCCTCGACGATCTCCTCGACCGGCACGCCGTAGGTCTTGCCCATGTCGCCGCCGTAGGTGTTGATGATCTCCAGCCAGTCCTGCGGCACCGAGGAGGAGCCGTGCATCACCAGATGGGTATCGGGGATACGGGCGTGGATTTCCTTGATCCGCTCGATGGCCAGGATGTCGCCGGTCGGCGGGCGGGTGAACTTGTAGGCGCCGTGGCTGGTGCCGATGGCGATGGCCAGGGCGTCCACGTGGGTCTTGTTCACGAAATCCGCCGCCTCGTCCGGGTCGGTCAGGAGCTGCGAGTGGTCCAGGGTCCCCTCGGCGCCGATGCCGTCCTCCTCGCCGGCCTGCCCGGTTTCCAGGGAGCCCAGGCAGCCCAGTTCGCCTTCCACCGAGACGCCGCAGGCATGCGCCATGTCGACCACCTGGCGGGTGACCTCGACGTTGTAGTCATAGGTGGCCGGGGTCTTGCCGTCGGTCTGCAGCGAGCCGTCCATCATGACCGAACTGAAGGCCATCTGGATCGACCGCTGGCACACCGCCGGCGAGGTGCCGTGGTCCTGGTGCATGCAGACCGGAATATCCGGGTAGGTTTCGATCGCCGCCTCGATCAGGTGCTTGAGGAACAGCGCGCCGGCGTATTTGCGGGCCCCGGCCGAGGCCTGCAGGATCACCGGCGAGTCCGTTTCGCTGGCCGCTTCCATGATCGCCTGGACCTGTTCCAGGTTGTTGACGTTGAAGGCGGGGATTCCATAGCCGTGCTCTGCCGCGTGGTCGCAGAGCTGTCGCAGGGATACGAGTGCCATTCACTAACCTCCTGTCCATGAACGTTTCGTGTTGTCCGTTTACAGCCTTTTCTTGGCCTCGGCGACCACCGCGTCGGCGGTGATCCCGAAGTGCTCGAACAGTTGCGGCGCCGGCGCCGACGCCCCGAACCCGGTCATGCCGACGAATCCGCCGTCGATGCCCAGGTAGCGGTCCCAGCCCATCCCGATGGCGGCCTCGACCGCCACCCGGACGCCCTTCGGGTCGCCCAGGACCGAGGCCCGGTAGGCCTCGTCCTGCTCGTCGAACAGCTCGAAGCAGGGCATCGACGCCACCGCCGTGGGGATGCCCTCCGCCTGCAGCGCGTCGCGCGCCGCCAGGGCGACGGCGACCTCGGACCCGGTGGCCATCAGGGTCACCCGGCGGTCGCCGCCCTCGGCGTCGCGCAGCACGTAGCCGCCCCTGGCGCACAGGTTCTCGTCGGTATGGGTGTCGCGCACCGCCGGCAGCCCCTGGCGCGACAGCACCATCCCCGACGGGGTGGCCGGCGCGGTCAGGGCGCAGGCCCAGCACTCCGCCGTCTCGATCACGTCGGCCGGGCGGAACACCCGGAAGTTGGGCATCGCCCGCAGGGAGGCCACGGTCTCCACCGGCTGGTGGGTCGGGCCGTCCTCGCCGAGGCCGATCGAATCGTGGGTCAGCACGTAGACCACCCGCACCCCCATCAGGGCCGACAGCCGCATGGCGCCGCGCATGTAGTCGGCGAACACCAGGAAGGTGCCGCCGTAGGGGATGAATCCGCCGTGCAGCGCCAGGCCGTTCATGAACGCCGCCATGCCGTGCTCGCGCACCCCGTAGTGGAGGTAGCGGCCGCCGTAATCGGCCGCGCCGACCGGCGTCATGGTGGCGGTCTTGGTGTTCACCGATCCGGTGAGATCGGCCGACCCGCCGATCATCTCGGGGATCGCCTCGGCCAGCACTTCGAGCGCCATGCCGGAGGCCTGGCGGGTCGCCTTGGTCGGCTGTTCCTCGGCCATCTTCTTCTTGTAATCGTTGAGCGCGCTTTCCCAGCCGCCGGGCAGCTCGCCCTTGTCCAGGCGGGCGAACTCCGCCTTCCGGGCCGCCGCCTCGAACCGGCCTTGCCAGGCCGCGCGGGCCTCCCGGCCGGCGGCGCTCGACGCCCGCCAGGCGTCGAGGATCCCGGCCGGCAGTTCGAACGGCGGCGACGTCCAGCCCAGGGCCTCGCGCATGCCGGCGATCTCCTCGTCGCCGAGCGGCGCGCCGTGGGTCTTGTGGGAACCGGCCAGCTTCGGCGCCCCGAACCCGATGGTGGTCTTGCAGCCGATCAGGGTCGGGCGGTCCGACTGCCGGGCCCGGGTCAGGGCGTCCTCGATCTGCGCCGGATCGTGGCCGTCGATCGACAGGGTGTTCCAGCCGCTCGCCTCGAACCGTTCGAGCTGCCGGTCGGACAGGGTGAGGTCGGTCTTGCCGTCGATGCAGATCTCGTTGTCGTCCCACAGCACGACCAGCTTGTTCAGCGCGTGGTGCCCGGCGAACGAGACCGCCTCCTGGCTGATGCCCTCCATCAGGCAGCCGTCGCCGGCGATCACGTAGGTGTAATGATCGACCAGGTCGTCGCCGAACCGGGCGTTCATCATCCGCTCGGCCAGCGCCATGCCGACCGCGGTGCTGATGCCCTGGCCGAGCGGGCCGGTGGTCATCTCGATCCCGGCCGCGTGGCCGTATTCCGGATGGCCGGCGGTCTTGGCGCCCAGTTGCCGGAAGTTGGCGACTTCCTCCCTGGTCATGCCGGGATAGCCGTTCAGGTAGAGCAGCGCATAGAGCAGCATCGAGCCGTGGCCGGCCGACAGAACGAAGCGGTCGCGGTCGGCCCAGTCGGGGTCCGAGGGGTCGTGCTTCAGGAACCTGGTGTAGAGCACGGTGGCCACGTCGGCCATGCCCATCGGCATGCCGGGGTGGCCGGACTTGGCCTTCTGGACCGCGTCGACGGCCAGGAAGCGGATGGCATTCGCCATTTCGTTATGGTTGACAGTCATGACAGACCCCCTTCTCTCCTCCTGCTAGATCGCGTGATGCCCGAGCGCCGCCTTGACCATGTGATAGGTAATCAAGAGCTGCGACAGGGCAAGCGGATGGCTCATTGCTTGCCGGTTTTCCTGATCGGTGAACGTCCCCACGTTTTCCCGAAGATGCTGTGCCTCTGGAATCAGGTTCCAAAGAAGATCCTCCATCGCCTTGGCCCGCCGGTCATCAAGATCGCCCGGAATCTCGAACACGTCCACCGGCTTGCCGTCGGTGTCGCGCTTGAGATCCAGGCGCAGGCCGCTCTTGGCCCCGGCGTCGAGGACCGGCGTCAGGTCCGGATGCGGCAGCGTCGGCCGCAAGGTATGGCGGACGTTGAGATGCGCCCCGGTTTCCTCCGAATGGCCCTGCGGCGGATAGAACTGTACCACGATATCCGCGAAGGTGCGTTGCGGTTGGATGAACTCCGCGCTGTCGGCGCGTCGATGGTCCAGCGACTCCATCACCTCCTCGGCCGTGTAGCCGCGTTCGGTGGTGTCGCGTTTCAGCTTCCACTTGACCCGCAGGTCCTCCTGCGGCTCCAGGTAGACCTTGACGTCGAAGCAGTCGCGCAGGTCGCGCGACGCGTAGGCGAGCAGCCCTTCGACGATGATGTAATCGCGGGGCGGCATGTAGACCGGCGCCTCGTGGGTGCCGCGGGTGTGGTCGTAGAGCGGCTTCAGGACCGGCTGCCCGTCGCGCAGCAGGCGCAGGTGCTGCGCCGCGATGTCCAGGTGGTTGGCCGCCGGGTCGAGCGCCGTGAGGCCGCGCGCCCGGCGTTCGGCGCGGGTCAGGCTGTGGTAGTCGTCGGAGCACAGGCAGGCCACCCGGTCGGGTCCCAGGATCTGTGCGATGCCGGCCGTCAGGGTGGTCTTTCCGGACGCCGAATCGCCGACGATGCCGAGGATGATCGGCCGGTCCACCTTGCGTTCCAACGGCATCACTCCTCCCCTCCCCCTCGGTCCACGGGTTCCTCCCGCCGGCGTTCTAACGTGCATGGCAGGTGGTCAGCAACTGGCGCTCGCGGGTCGGCCCGGAAACGATCAGGGTCTGCGTCGTCTCCGACCCGCCGCGCCGCGACACCCCGTCGAGCAGCAGCCCGGACGTGATCCCGGTGGCGCAGAAATAGACCTGGTCGGAGCTCACCTGGTCGTCGCCGGCGTGCCAGGTTTCGGTGCTCAGCCCGGCGTCGCGCACCGCCCGCTGCTCGCTCGGCAGTTGCGGGTCCAGGCGGGCCAGGAACTCGCCGCCCAGGGCGCGGATCGCGCAGGCCGACAGGATCCCCTCCGAGGCGCCGCCGGTCCCCATCAGGGCATCGATCCCGGACTCCGGAATGGCCGCCATCAGGGCCCCCGCCACGTCGCCGGCCGGATACAGGGCGACCGTCGCGCCCGCCGCCTCGATCGCCTCGATCAGCGTCCGGTGGCGGGTTTTTTCCAGCACGAACACCACCAGATCGGACACCGGCTTGCCCAGCGCCTCGGACAGCACGCGCAGCTTCTCGGTCACCGGCGCCGCCGGATCGAGGCGGCCGCACACCGCCGGCGGTCCGGCGAACTTCTCCATGTAGAACGCCGGCCCCGGAGCGCGAATGCTGCCGGCCGGCGCCACCGCCACCGCCGCCAGGGCGTTGGTCATGCCGTCCGCCAGGTAGCCCGTCCCCTCGACCGGATCGACCGCCAGGTCCATTTTCGCGCCCTCGCCGGTGCCGACGCGGACGCCCTCGCCCAAGGGGTCCCGGGCGTCTCCGGACCCGCCGGCGACCACCACCTGTCCGTCGATCGGCAGCGAATCGAGCTCGACCCGCATCGCCCCGGCCGCCGCCGCCTCCACCGTGCCGCGGTCGCCGGCCGCGATGCGCGCCGCCGCCCCGCGGGCCGCGGCCTCGGTGGCGCGGCGCAACGCGTAGGCGAAATGGGGCGGTACCTGCGGGGGA
>JANQGL010000447.1 GCA_028277325.1 Magnetospira sp. | reverse complement strand
GCCGGCGGCGGCGGTTGGTACTTCCAGTCGATCACCGACCTGACCGACCGCGACAGCGTGTACCTGGAGCTGCTCGACGTGCTGGCCAGGCAGGTGGGCGTGCTCGGCGTGTTCTCCGACTGGCCGGCGACCACCACTTTCTACGCCAACTGCATGGGCCTCGACTGACCGCCCGGCGGCGCCCGCTTTCGGAGGGCCGCCCGTTTCCGGGCGGCCCTCCCCCGTGCCGTCAGGAGGCGTCCTCGAGCGGCGCCCCGGTGAACACCACCGGGCATTTGACCCGCTTGCGCCAGGTCTGGGCGGCCATCGCGCTGACCCCCTCCGACCCGACCACGACCAGCGAATAGAACTTGTTGCCGCCCAGCGACCGGAACACGCCGGCCAGGGTATTGGCGGCCGGGTGCAGCAGGCGGACCAAGGCTCCGGTCGCGGTCCGGCCGTGGCACAGGTCTTCGATGCCCGGTTCGAAGAGCTCGTCGGTCAGCGACGCCCCGGGGTCGGGCGTTTCGTCCGATGCGCCCGGCCGCGGGCCGTCAACCGGGAACAGGCCGCAATCGTGCATCAGGTCGCGGGCCAGGCCGCGATGGACCCCGTTCCAGTCGGGCCGCAGGGGAAAGTGCCACAGACACACCACGTCGACGGCCGTCACCTCGGGGCCGGCATGCTCGGTCGCCAGGCGGAAGGCATCGCGGGCTTCGTCGCGGGTTTCGAGCACCACGAAGGCGCGGTCGCGAATCAGTGCGGGTGTTTGTCCCATCGGTTGGTCTCCCAGTCGGTTTGCCGTGCGTTATCGTTTCGTCGTTGTGCGGCGCATTATCGGCTTTCGCGGCCGCGGTCGCAACCGTCGGGGAACGGAGGTGGCGATCGGCGCGGTTTGCCGGTGGCGTCGGCCGGCGAATGACGCTAAACCTGCGGCCTGATCCCTTCCCAGACACGGAGGCCCCCTTTGTCCGCAGTCGTCTCATGGACCGGCGATCTGAGGTTCGAGGCCGTCTCGGACTCCGGCCACGGCCTGACCATCGATGGCCGCAAGGAGACCGGGGCCAGCCCGATGGAGCTGCTGCTGCTCGGCGCCGCCGGCTGCTCGGCGATCGACGTGGTGACGATCCTCCAGAAGATGCGCCAGCAGGTGGTGGACGTGCGCTGCGCCGTCGACGGCACCCGCGCCGACGACGAGCCCAAGGTCTACACCCGCATCCACATGCAGTTCACGGTGGCCGGGCAGGGCCTTTCGGAGGCCAAGGTCGCGCAGGCCATCCGGCTGTCGGCCGAGAAGTACTGCTCGGCCTCGATCATGCTCGGCAAGACGGCCGAGATCACCCACGGTTTCGAGATCGTCGAGGCCGCGCCGGCGTAAGTTTCCCGGTGCCGTATCGTTCCCGTCGCGCTGGTGTGGTGGAGTCGAAATTCGCCGTTGAGTCGGCCCCGAACACTGTCGCGAACGTCGATTCCGAAACCGCACGAGATTCATACAAGGTGTAACCGGGGCAGCCAACGGGCCTCACGCTGGTCGTTCGGATACAGGCGACGGGTCCTCTCCTTTACAGGGTCGAAAGCCCTAGAAAACGCATCCAGCCGTTGCGAGATCGTCTCCGTCTCGGTGCGGCTGCGTTGCGCGTCCTCGGCCAGCGGGACGACGAAGGCGTGCGGCACCGGCTGGATCGCCGCCAGTTCCAGCGCCCCGCGCACCGCCCGCAGCGGGCCGGGCATCGCCTCGACTTCGAGGCGCGCGATGACCTCGGCTGTGATCATGCCCACCCGCCAAGGCAGGGCGCGCGGGATGGGGTTGGGGCCGTGGCCCGACGTGGATCTTGCGGAGGCCCGCCAGAAGGCCGCCGACGCCCGACGGATGCTCCGGGAGGGGAAAGACCCGTTGGACGAGAAAGCCGCCGTGCGTGCCGCGCAAGCCCTTAAAGCTGCGAAAACCATATCCTTCAAGGACTGCGCCGCCGCCTACATCGCCGCGCACGAGGCGGGATGGAAGAACCCCAAGCACCGGCAACAGTGGAAAAACACCCTGGCGACCTATGCCGAGCCGGTGTTCGGGCACCTTCCCGTCGCGACCGTCGATACCGGGCTCGTCATGAAATGCCTTGAGCCCCTGTGGAAGGACAAGACCGAAACCGCGTCCAGGCTGCGCGGCCGGATTGAGTCCGTGTTGGATTGGGCCAGGGTGCGCGGTTATCGCGAAGGCGAGAACCCGGCGCGATGGAAGGGGCACCTTGAGAACCTGTTGCCCGCCCGCTCCCGCGTCCAGAAGGTCGAACACCATTCGGCGCTGCCGTATTCGGAAATTGGCGCCTTCATGGCCGAACTGCGCAAGCGGGATGGCATCGCCGCCCGTGGGTTGGAATTCGCGATCCTGACCGCCGGTCGCACTGGGGAAGTCATCGGCGCGACGTGGGATGAAATTGATCTTGAGGCGGCCGTGTGGACGATCCCCGCCGACCGCATGAAAATCACCGCGTTCCGCTCTCCGGCGCAGCCTTGGCCCTCCTGATCACCATGCAAAAGGTTCGGCAATCGGACTACGTGTTCCCGGGACTGAAGCCGAAAAAGCCTTTAAGCAACATGGCTTTTTTGAAGCTGCTGGAACGCATGGACCGTGCCGACCTGACCGCGCATGGGTTCCGCAGCACATTCCGTGACTGGGCGGCGGAACGGACGGGCTACCCGCGCGAGGTTGCCGAAATGGCCCTTGCGCACGCGGTATCGGACAAGGTGGAAGCGGCCTGTCGGCGCGGCGACCTGTTCCACAAACGGCGCCGCATGATGGATGATTGGGCGCGGTTCTGCGCGACGGTCCCAGCGAAGAACGCGACGGTGACGCCGATCCGCAAGGCGGCGGACTGAAAGATTCGGACCGTGCCGACATCCTTGATAATCCGTATCCGTTCAGATACGATTACCCATGTTCACGTTTTTTCGTCACGCGATATTCGACGCTTGGCTTCGCGGGCTAAAGGACGCCAAGGGCAAGGCTCGAATCCTCGCCCGCATCCGGTCCGCCGAGCACGGAAACTTCGGTGACTGCAAGCCGGTGGGCGATGGCGTGAGCGAAATGCGCGTGAATATCGGTCCCGGTTACCGGGTGTATTTCTGCCGTCGCGGCGCCGTGGTCTACCTGCTTCTTTGCGGTGGCGACAAATCCACTCAGAAGCGCGACATCAAACGGGCCAAGGTGCTGGCGCTGGAAACGATGGAGGACGGTTCATGAGTGTGATCCAGCGGTTTGACGCCGCCGATTATCTCGACAGCGAGGAGGCGATGGCCGAATACCTCGCAGCGTGCCTCGAGGATGAGAACCCGGACGTGTTCCTTGCCGCCTTGGCCGACGTGGCGAAGGCGAAGGGGATGACCGAAGTTGCGCGCGCCTCCGGGCTGGGACGGGAAAGCCTCTACAAGGCGCTGGCGCCCGGGGCGCACCCCCGACATGAAACCATCCGCAAGGTGGTCGGCGCGATGGGGCTCACGCTGACGGTCTCTGTCGCTTATGGAGCGGATGACCGACGCTAGCCCGGATCATTCATGACCCACCGGATGTGGCTCGGGCCTGTACGGGGTTTCAACCGCGTCGTCCTCAGCCTGCCAACCGGATCGCCGGCAGAAGCCCTGATGCGCCTCGCGCTCGACCGCCTGCCCAGCCTCGCGCCGGGATAGGCCGGCCCCGCGACGGACGTCCCCGCCCGCCCTTCGTCCTCAACCGCACACACCAGACCCGACCACGCCGCCCCGCGAAGGGCGGTGCGTCCCCGTTCGCGCCCGAACACGCC
>JANQGL010000351.1 GCA_028277325.1 Magnetospira sp. | reverse complement strand
GGCCGCCTGGGCGACGAAGAACACCCGGCAGCCGGCCGCCCACAGGGCCGGCGCCACCCGGTCGGCGCCCAGTCCGTAGGCGTCGGCCTTGACCACCGCCGCGCAGGCGGCCGGGGCCGCCCGGTCGCCCAGCAGGCGCCAGTTGGCGACGATGGCGTCGAGGTCGATGGTGAGGGTCGCCGGGGGCGCGGTGACGGGATCGGTCATCCTCCGTCGTGCCCGCCGTGCAGGGTATCGAGGTCGCCGAAGCGGGTGAACTGGCCGTTGAACTGAAGGGTCACCGTACCGACCGGGCCGTGGCGCTGCTTGCCGACGATGACCTCGGCCAGGTTGCGCGTGCGCTCCAGGCGCTCTTCCCACTTGGCGACCTTCTCCGGATTGTCATGGTCGGGCTTCTTGCGTTCCAGGTAGTACTCCGGGCGGTAGATGAACATCACCACGTCGGCGTCCTGCTCGATGGAGCCGGATTCGCGCAGGTCGGACAACTGCGGGCGCGGCGGCTCGCGCTGCTCGACGGCGCGCGACAGCTGCGACAGGGCGATCACCGGCAGGTCCAGCTCCTTGGCCAGGGTCTTCAGGCCGCGGGTGATCTCGGAGAGTTCCTGGACCCGGTTCTCGTTGCGGCGGTTGCTGCCGGAAATCAGCTGCAGATAGTCGACGATGATCAGTTGCAGGCCGTGCTGGCGCTTCAGGCGGCGGGCCCGGGTGCGCAGCGCGGCGACGGTCAGGGCCGGCGTGTCGTCGATGTAGAACGGCAGCCGGTACAGGGCCTGGCTGGCCGACACCAGGCGGGTGAACTCGTCGTTCGACAACTCGCCCTTGCGCATCCGGTCGGACGAGATTTGCACCTCCTGGGAGATGATCCGCGCCGCCAGTTGCTCGGCGCTCATCTCCAGGGAGAAGAACCCGACCACCGCGCCCTCCTCGCCGTTCGACCGCACGTGGTCGTAGGCCGCGTTGTAGGCGATGTTGGTGGCCAGGGCGGTGTTGTGGGTCACCACGAAGTCATCGGTGATATAGAGCCGGTGGGGATGGGTGACGGAAATGCATTGGGCCTCGGCAACACGGGTGGGCTCGATAGAGACGATCACGGGGTGTTTGCGACGCTTCGCGGGGCGGGCGCGGGCCTTCTTCCCCGGTTCACCGAATAACTGCCTCGGAAACGGATGATGGATGTTGCAGACGTAAGACAGGCGCCCCACGCGGCGTTCTCCGTTGTGGGTATACGAGGTCTGGCGCGGCTTCCTGGTACACCATGCGCCCAGCGAACGGGCGAGGGCGACGGTGTCTTCGGCGAGCCGTTCGCTGGCCGAGGCGAATCGAACCGTTCCCCACCGTTCGACCCAGCCGTCGGTGTCCAGCAGGCCGCGAAGCAGGGCAAGCCGCGCGTCCCGGTTGGCGGTCATGAAAACTTCGGGAATGAACGTGTCCTCGCTGCCAACGTCCCATAAACCCAACTCGGTGAGGGTTTGTTTCAAGGGGTTGGGCCAGACCCCCTTGTGGCCCGGGCGTCGGTGGCCTTGGCTTTGAGTCGGCCTGTAATCGTAATGCCCGATGTGCGAGACGCTGATGTCGCTCCCGGCGGCTTGCCGAACCTGCTCGAGAACGGCCGTGCTTTTGGTGGAGAACCGTAGGCCGCCGCCCTTCAGGCAGCCGTCCCCAAGCAGCGCGCCCAAAAGCCAGGGGTCCATGGGCAAGGGGCGGTCGTGACCAAAATGGCCGGAGCAGGCATCGATCCAAAGGCGGCCTTGATAGCGTTTCCGTTGGAGCATGCGTCCGATGTCCGCCGTCGTAAGAACGCGGGGGCGGTCCCAGGAGCGATAGTGGACCTTCCAAAGGTGTTCCTCGCAGCATTCGGTGCTGCGTCCATCGGAAAAGGCGATCCGCACGATTTGCTTGGGGCCTTGGGGAAAGACGCCGCTGACCACCGACCGGCGGCCGTCGATCGATGCCAGCTCGTCGCCGACCCGAATGTCTCCCATGAGTTTCCAGCCGTCGACGGTCTTGAGTCTGGCGTCCAGCGGCTGGGCTTTTCCCATCGACGGCCGGCCGGCCAGCACGACCAGGTCCGACCTGTGGAGGCCGCCCAGCATCTTGTCGAGATCGCGCAGCTTGGTGGCGATGCCGGCCAGGCCGCTGGACCGCTTGTGGGCCGCCTCGGCGGCGGTCAGGGCGCCGAGCACCGACTCCCGGAACGGCTTGAAGCCGCCCTCGATCTCGCCGGTGGTGGCGAGGTCGTAGAGGCGCTGCTCGGCGGTTTCGATCTGATGCTGCGCGTTGTCGTCCACGTCGGCGTCGAAGGCCGCGTTGACCACCTGCTCGCCGAGGTCGATCAACTGCCGCTTCAGGTGCAGGTCGTAGACGATGCGGCCGTATTCGCCGGCGTTGATGATGGTAACCGCCGACTCCGCCAGTTCGGCCAGGTAACGGGTGCCGCCCACCTCGGCCAGTTGGCGGTTGCTCTCGAAATGGGTGCGCAGGGTCACCGGGTCGGCGATCTGGCCGCGTTCGATCAGCCGCGAGACGGCGTCGAACACCAGGCCGTTGACCGGGTCCGCGAAGTGCTCCGGGCGCAGGAACTCGGACACCTGCTCATGCGCCTTGTTGTTGGCCAGGACCGCCCCGATCAGGGCCTTCTCGGCCTCGAAGTTGCGCGGCGGGACGCGGACTCCGGGCGTGCCGCCGTGGCTCGGCGAGGCAGGGCCGCCGGGGGTCGGTTGGGGAGGGTCGTCGTCGGTCAGGGAGTCCATGCGATGAGGTTAGCGGTTCGGGCGGCGGGACGAGAAGACCCCGCGTGGCGGGGTCGGAAAAAGCCTGGGGACGACGGCGGGGATAACCGGCGGATAGGCTGTGGATCGGTTGTGGACGCCGGGCGTCGGTTTTCCAACGGACAGCGCGCCTATACGGGTGTATGATATCAGGGCGATGATGCGATCCCGACGCGCCCCGACGGCCGGTCCGCGATGAGGCGGCGTACCTCGGCCGGCACGGTCAGCCTTCTGGTCGCGATCATGGCCTGCGTGGCCCTGATCGCGGCGGGAGTGGGGTTCGGCCAGTGGTATCGGATGCTCCTCGAGATCCAGCGCGAACGCCTGTCCGACATCGTGTGGAGTCGCGCCGCCTTCATGGAGGCGGTCTACGACTACGACCTGCAACAGGCGCTTCGGAAGGGCGAGAACGAATCCCGGGCGTTCCACGACACCCTGAGCCAGGTGGTGGTGGCGCATCGGACCTATGACGGGCTGGGGGAGACCGGCGAGATCACCGTGGCGCGGCGCAACGGCGACAGGATCGCCTTCCTGGTCCGCCATCGCGGTTCGCCGGTCGAGGTTCCCGACGCGGTGGCCTGGGCGTCCGGCCTCGCGGAACCGATGCGGGCCGCCCTCGAAGGCCGGTCCGGGTTCGTGCAGGGAACCGACTATCGCGGCGTGCAGGTGTTCGCGTTCCATGCGCCGGTGCCGACGATGGGACTCGGCCTGGTCGCCAAGATCGATCGCGAGGAGGTGTTCCGGCCGATTCGCGCCGCCCTGTGGCGGACCGGCGGGCTGATGGCGGCGGCGGTGGCGCTCGGCACCCTTTTGTACCACCGGTTCGCCATGCGGCTGCTGCGGCGGGCCGAGGAACGCGAGCGGTTCCTTGACGCGGTCATCGATTCGACCACCGACTCCATTTGCGTGAAGGACGGCGAGGGGCGGTTCCGTTATGTGAACAGCGCGTTCGCGGCCGGTTTCGGGGTGGATCCGGAATGGCTGATCGGGCGCGACAACGCCGCCATCGTGACGCCGGACGAAGCGGCGGTCATGGAGCGCCTCGACCGCCAGGTGATGTCCGAGGGGCGCGTCCTGGCCTACGACCTGAAGGTGACGCAGCAGGGCCGCCCCAAGACGTATTCCGTCGTCAAGTCGCCGGTGGTCGGCGCCGACGGGCGGATCGTCGGCCTGGTGATCCTGGCGCGTGAGGTCACCAAACAGCGCGACCGGGCGCGTGCCGTGGCCGAGGAGCGGCGGCGCCTCAAGCGGGCCCAGGACATCGCCGGGTTCGGTGTCTGGGAGCTCGATCCCGACAGCCGCGTCCTGCACTTGAGCGAGGATATCTGCCGGGACCTGGACATCGCCCCGGACGGATCGGCCGGAGAGGTCGATGCGTTCCTGGCGTTCGTCGTCGATGAGGACAAAGCCAATGTCGCCGCCGCCCTCGCGGGACAGGGGTCGTTCGACATCGAGTACCGGATTCGCCGCCTGACGGACGGTCGGACCCGCCATTTCCACATGGCCGGTGACCGCGATACGACGGCGGAGGCCGGCCCGCGCCTGGTCGGTGTCATTCAGGACGTGACCGACGCCCGGCTGGCCCAGGCCGCCATCGAGGCGGAATCGCAGCTTCGCAAACAGCTGGAGGACATCATCAGCCAGAGCCCGGTGGTGGTGTTCCGCTGGCTCAACGATCCCGGATGGCCGGTCG
>JANQGL010000332.1 GCA_028277325.1 Magnetospira sp. | reverse complement strand
CGAGCCGGTGGCCGGCCCGCGCGACCGGCTGACCGTCGGCTACCTGATCGGCGGCCTCGGCATCCGCCCGCAGGGCAACGCGGTGGCCGACATCGTCGCGGCCCACGACACGGCGCGGCTGCGCCTGGTCGGGTTCGGGTGGGGCGAGTTGACCAATCAGCAGAACATCAAGTTCCAGCGCGGCTTCGAGACCTGGCACGACGTCCGCAACCTCGACCCGATCACCCTCGGCACGATGGTCGCGGCGGAGGCGGTGGACATCCTGGTCGACCTGTCGGGCTACCAGTCGCCGGAGCTCCTGACCGCGTTCGGCACCCGCATGGCGCCGGTCCAGGTGTCCTGGCAGGGCGCCCCGGCCGGCACCGGCCTGGCCGCCATGGACGCCCTGCTGACCGATCCGGTGCTCGATCCGGAGGACGCGCCGGTGCCGTTCCGCGAGGCGCCGGTGCGCCTCCAGAACGGCCTGCACCCGATCCAGTTGCCGAGCGACGACCTGCCGCGCGATCGGGCCAAGGGCGGCGATCTCGTGCTGGTGTCCAACACCCCGCTGCAGTTCCTGTCGCCGTCGACGGTCGGGCTCTGGGCGCGGGTCCTGCTGGCCGTCCCGGAGGCGACCCTGGTCCTGCAGGACTACGCCTACGGGCACCCGCGCGTGGTCGGCCAACTGATCGACGAGTTCGGAAACTTCGGCGTCGCCCACCGGATCGACCTGGCGGCGCCCGACAAGACGGCCGACCTGTACCGCCTGGGCGACATCTGCCTGCCGCCGCGCGTCGCGGTGGAACCGGGCGACGCCGCGCAGGCGCTGTGGCAGGGCCTGCCGGTGATCACCCTCAAGGGACCCGACCGCCGGCAGCGCGAGGTGGCCAGCCTGCTGATCGGGCTCGGCCTCGACGAGCTGGTGGCCGCCGACGAGGACTCCTACGTCGCCCTGGTTGCCGACTGGGCGGACGATTCGGCACGCCGCGCGGCGTTCCGCGATGCCATCCGGGACCGCATGCGCGGCGCCGCGCTGTTCGATCCGCGGCAATGCGCGGCCGAACTGGAACGGGCCTACGCGGCGTTGTGGGACCACGCCGTGAACCGCGCCGCGACCTGACCCGGCGATGACCGACGCCCTGTTCGCGCGCAACCGGGAGGCGTTCCTGCGCTATGCGGCCGGCGCCTGGCCGGCGGTCGAGGGGATCGACGCGCCGACCTGCCGCCGGGTCGACGGCCCGGACGGCCCGGACAACCTGGACCTGGGACCGACCACCCTGTACCGGGAGAGCGCCCGCGCCGAGACGCGGGCGCAACTGGACGCCTATTTCGAGGAACCGGACCGGCTCAAGTTCAGCACCGTGTCCCACTGCAACCTGGTCGGGGTGTCCTATGCCCTGTTCAAGGACCTCAAGCCGTTCGCCGAGGAACACCTGACTCCGGAGGTGTTCCCCGAACTGCCGGTGGTCGATATCGGCTATTGCTTCGTGTTCGGAATCGGCCTCGGGCATCACCTGCCGGCGCTGTTCGCGCGCACCGGCTGCCGGATCATGGCGGTCGTCGAGCCGGTCCCGGAGTTCCTCCACCATTCGATGCACGTGATCGACTGGGCCGAGATGTTCGAGACCGCGGCGCGCGAAGGGCGGGAGATCCACGTCTTCATCCGTCCGCAGCCGCTGCTCGCCAGCGAGGCGCTGTTCGCGCTGATGGAGGAGCGCGGCCGCACCTTCCTCAACGGCTCCTACGCCTATCACCACTACCCGTCCTGGGGCCTCCGCAAGACGCGCGAGCTGTTCAACGCCAAGATGGACTCCTACCACTGGTCGAAGGGGTACTTCGAGGACGAGATCCTGATGATGCGCAACGTGACCCGCAACCTGGCGCGGTATCGCTTCCGGATGGTGTCCCGGCGGGCCCATCTGGCGCAGACCGTGCCGGTGCTGTTGGTCGCCTCCGGTCCGTCGCTCGACCGCGACCTGCCGCAGATCGCCCGGCTGCGCGACGGCGCCCTGATCTGCAGCGCCGGGACCGCGCTCGGCATCCTGCTCAAGCACGGCATCCGCCCCGACATCCACGTCGAGAACGAGAACACCTTTCCGCTGGTCAACAACCTGCGCAAGTTCCGCGATGCGCACGACCTCGACGGAATCGTGCTCCTGGCGTCGTCGTCGTTGCCCCCCGAGGCGGCCGAGCTGTTCGAAGAGATCTGGTTCTTTCTGCGGGCCGGGCTGAGCAGCACCGAACTGCTGTCGGGGGGCTACGAACCGCTGATCGCGGCCGGGCCGCTGGTCGCCAACGCCGCCTTCGCGGCGGTCACCACCCTCGGGTTCCGGCATCTTTACCTGTTCGGCGTCGACTGCGGCCGGCGTGCCGACACCTCCCATCACGCCAAGGACGTGGTGTACCTGGAAAAGGACTATGACAACTGGCTGGGCGACGCGAGCCTGCAGAAGATCGAGAATTCGTTCGACCGCGAGGCGCCGGCCAACTTCGGCGGCATGGTGGAGACCTCCTGGAAGCTCGAATACTCGCGCACCCTGTTCCTGCGCGCCAGACAGTTCCACGACTTGCGCCTGTTCAATTGCAGCGACGGCGCGGAGATTCCGGGCGCCCGGCCGAAAGCGTCGGCGGCGGTCCGCCTGCCCCCCCTCGACCGGCCGCGCCGGAGCATCCTCGACACGGTCGCCGGGCAACTGGCCGAATACGCCCCCGGCGCCCTGCTCGACATCGCCGACCTGCGGTCGCAGCGCGCCAGCTGCGACGTCCTGGACGAGGTCCTGCCGCCGCTGATCGCCGACAGCCGGATCCACGACCGGCGGTTCTCGGACCTGGAGACGCGGCTGCATCTGGGGCTGCTGGCACGGGCCGGGGAGTTGCGGGGAATCCTCGACATGGGACGCGAGACCCTGTCCTCGGCGGTCCGCGTCGGCGCCTACATCGGCAGCCGGATCGACGACGAGGATCTGCGGGCCCGTTTCATGGCCCTGTTCCTGGACCGCTTCGAGGTGATGTGCCGGGAGGTGTCGACGCAGGGCCGGGACCTGTTCGACGACCTGATCGCCGAGGCGGAGCGGGCGTCGGCGCCCGTTCAGGCATAGATGCTGAGCAGGGCCTGGGTGAGCTTGTTGTTGCCCGTCGCGACGCCGATGAGGTTCGTGTACTCGGTGCGCAGGGACAGGGCCGCCTGCACCCGGACGTTGGCGACCTCGAACTCCTGCGCCAGCCGGTTCTGAAGCTCCTGGATCTCCTTGGCCCGCTCGACCTGCAGGTCGTTGACCTCGCCGCGCAGCCCCTTGATCTCGGCCTGCGCCTCCTCTTCATGGAACTTGGCCACCTTGTAGGCCAGCTCGTAGCGCGAAATCTCGATCTTGGCGATGGTCTTGGCGTCGGTGAGATCCTCGCGCGCCTCCTTGCGTCCCTCCGCCGTCTGCAGATGGTCGTAGTACCACGCCCCCATCAGCTGCAGCCCCTTGCGGGTCACCGTGCCGGTGCGGGTTTCCGGGGTCCCGGAGTCCGGATTGAGGGTGAAGGTGATGCTGTTGCCGCTGGCGGAGTCCAACCGGATGCCGTGTTCGAGGCTGAAGTTGTTGTCGGTCGGGTCCTCCGGATAGGAATCGTACTCCCGGAGCAGGCCGTACTCCTGGTCCGGGACCCAGACCTTCCCGGTACCGTCGACGATCTGGTAACTGGTCCCGATGTAGCGGCCGAACACGGTCTGGCCGCCGCCGTTGGCGCGGGTCTGATAGTAGTAGTCGGGTTCGCGGTCGCTCATCGGGTTGGTGGTCGCGCCGCCGCGCGCGGTGTCCTCCTCGATCCGCTTGAGGAACCCGTCGAAGGTCTTTCCGTAACTGGCGTAGCCGCTGTCCGCCTGGTCGGCCGACACGACCAGGCTGAGCGCCGCGTCGACCTTGCTCAGGATGCCCTTGGCCTGGCCCAGGGTCTGCGACAGGAAGCTGCTCGCGACGCCGATCTCGTCCTTGAACTTGATCTTCGCGTCGAGGTCGGTTTCCTTCTCGTTGATCTGGCCCTGATAGGTGTCGGACAGGCGTTGCGTCTCCGCTTCCAGACGCTGCTGCTGCTGCTGGCGCATCCGGCCGAGCAGCAGGCCGTTGGTGTAGTCCTCGCGCACGTAGGACGCATTGGCGAAATTGAACACGGCCATCGGCCGATCCTTTCGTTGGCCTTCTTTTGACTGACTACCATCATAGCAGAAAAAGTTTGAAACCGAAACGTTTTTACCGCCCTCCGCCGCAAAGGGCTTGCCCCGTCCGGATCGCCCCGATACGATGCCAAGTGCTGGTTTTTCCTGGATTCATTCCATGCGCATTCTCATCACCGGCATCACCGGCATGGTCGGCAGCCACCTCGCCGATTACGTGCTTGCCGAACATCCCGGGGTCGAGATCCACGGCCTCCTGCGCTGGCGCAGCCCGCGCGACAACGTCCGCCGCATCGCGTCCCGCCTCCACCTGCACGAGGGCGACCTGCGCGACCTGTCGTCGATGGTCGGCCTGCTGCGCACGGTGGCGCCGGACCGCATCTTCCACCTGGCGGCCCAGTCCTACGTGCCGGTCAGCTTCTCGACCCCGGCCGACACCCTGACCACCAACGTCATCGGCACCGCCAACCTCCTGGAGGCGGTGCGGATCGCCGACCAGGATCCGCTGATCCACGTCTGCTCGTCGTCCGAGGTCTACGGCCAGGTGCGCGAGGAGGACCTGCCGATCGACGAGACGACGCCGCTGCGCCCGGCCAGCCCCTACGCGGTGTCCAAGGTCGGCGAGGACATGATCGCCTTCCAGTACCATCTGTCCCACGGCCTGCGCACCCTGCGCACCCGCATGTTCACCCACACCGGCCCGCGGCGCGGCGACGTGTTCGCGGAAAGCGCCTTCGCCAAGCAGATCGCCGCCATCGAGGCCGGGGTCCGGGACGGGCCGGTGCGGGTCGGCAACCTGGACAGCGTGCGCACCTTCGCCGACGTGCGCGACGCCGTGCGCGCCTACTGGCTGCTGCTGGACAAGGGCGTGCCGGGCGAGGTCTACAACGTGGGCGGCGACCGCACCATGACGGTCGGCGAGATGCTGGAGATGCTCAAGTCGATGGCCCGCTGCGAGATCGCCCACGAGGTCGACCCGGCCCTGCTGCGGCCGTCCGACGTCACCCTGCAGATTCCGGACACCGCCAAGTTCCGCGCCCACACCGGCTGGGCGCCGCGAATCCCGCTCGAAGACACCCTGCGCGACCTGCTCGACGACCACCGCGCCCGCTACGCCGCGGGGACCGCCGGGTGAGTTTCATCATCACACGCACCCCCTATCGGATTTCCTTTTTCGGCGGCGGCACCGACTACCCCGAATGGTACCTCCGGGAAACCGGCGCCTGCCTGTCGACCAGCATCGACAAGTACTGCTTCGTCTCCTGCCGCCACCTGCCGCCGTTCTTCGACATCCGCCACCGCATCGTGTGGTCGCACATCGAGGGCGTGCAAAGCATCGACGAGATCCTGCATCCCGCCGTCCGCGAGGGGCTGCGGATGCTCGGGTTCTCCGACCGCGATCCGCAGGGGGTCGAGCTGCACCACCAGGGGGACCTGCCGGCGCGTGCCGGGATGGGGTCGTCGTCGTCCTTCGCGGTGGGCATCCTCAACGCCCTGCACGCCCTGCGCGGCCACGCCCCGGACCACCATGCCCTGGCCCTGGAGGCGATCGCCCTGGAACGCGAGCGGCTGAACGATTCGGTCGGGGTGCAGGACCAGATGGCGGCGGCGCACGGCGGCTTCAACTACATCCACATGACGACCGGCGGCGCCATCACGGTGACCCCCGTCGGAGCGTCCGCCGACCGTCTGGCCGCCCTCAACGACCGCCTGATGCTGTTCTATCTGGGCACCTCGCGGTTCGCCTCCGAGGTGGCGCGCGAGGTGGTGCGCAACATCCCCGACCGCCGCCGGCAGCTCTCCGCCATCCGCGCCTACGCCGACCAGGCGCGCGACATCCTGAAGGGCGACGGCTCGCTGGACGACTTCGGCGCCCTGCTGCACGAGACCTGGATGATGAAGCGGCAGATCGCCGACAGCGTCAGCACCAGCGAGGTGGACGCCACCTATACCCTGGCGAGACAGGTCGGCGCCCTGGGCGGCAAGCTGCTGGGGGCCGGCAACACCGGCTTCATGCTGTTCTACGTGCCGCCGGGTCGGCGCACCGAGGTGGAACGGGCGCTCGGCAACCTGTTGCACGTGCCGTTCCGGTTCGAGACCGGCGGTTCGGTGCGGATCGGCGACTGACTACCTTCCAGCGAACCCCACGTCGCCGGCCAGCCGTTCGATCTCCGCCGCCGCGTCGGCGGTCAGTGGCGGCAGGACGCCGGCCGCCGCGTTGTCGTCAACCTGTTCCGGCGTCAGCATGCCGGGAATGGTCAGCGACACCTCGGGTGGGACGAGGCAGAAGGCGAGCGCCAGTTGCGCCGGACTGCGATCGCCGGCCAGCCGCGCGGCCCGCTCCCGCACCGCCGCCCATGCGCGTTTCTGCTCGGGCGACCAGCGGCGCCGGTGGTCCCCCTCGGCGAATTCGGCGGTCGCCGCGTCCCGGTCGGCCAGGAACCCGAACACCAGCGGCGTGCG
>JANQGL010000273.1 GCA_028277325.1 Magnetospira sp. | reverse complement strand
GGGAGCGCAGATCCTGCGCCGGCCGCTGCTCGACCTGATGTCGTCGGGGCCGCTGGCGGCCGAGACGGTGGTCGCCGGCGTCGCCCTGGCCGGCGGCCTGGCAATCGCCGCGCTCGGCCTGTCGCTGCTCGCCGCCACCTTCGGCGGGCCGGCCCATCCCTTCGCGTGACAGGGTGCGGGAGAACGAATAGTCTCCGCCCATGTGCGGTCTGAACGCCATCTTCGCCTACCATCCGGACGCGCCGCCGGTCGACCGGGCGGCGCTGCGGCGGACCCGCGACCGGATGGCGCGGCGCGGCCCCGACGGGACCGGCGAATGGATCGCCGAGGACGGTCGGGTCGGGCTCGGCCATCGGCGCCTGGCGATCATCGACCTCAGCCCCGGCGGGGCGCAGCCGATGGCCCTGTTCGGGAGCCGTTACAGGATCGTATTCAACGGCGAGATCTACAACTACAAGCGTCTGCGCGCCGAGCTGCGGGATCAGGGGCGGCTGTTCCGCAGCGAATCCGACACCGAGGTCCTGCTGCACCTCTACGACCGCGACGGCCCCGACATGGTGCACCGGCTGCGCGGCATGTTCGCCTTCGCGCTGTGGGACGAGGAGCGGCGGGGGATGCTGCTGGCCCGCGACGGGTTCGGCATCAAGCCGCTGTACCTGGCCGACGACGGCAGGACCCTGCGCGTCGCCTCGCAGGTCAAGGCGCTGCTGGCCGGCGGCGGGGTCGACCGGATGCCCGACCCGGCCGGACACGTGGGGTTCTTCACCTTCGGCTACGTGCCGGAACCGCACACCCTGTACCGCGGCATCCGGGCGCTCGGCGCCGGCACCCTGCTGTGGCGGGACGCGGCCGGCAACCGCTGGGAGAAACGCTTCTTCGGGGTGCCGGCGGCGTTCAACCACCGGCTGGCCGCCTATCCGCTGCTCGGCGACGCATTGCGCGACTCGGTGCGCCACCACCTGGTGGCCGACGTGCCGGTCGGCCTGTTCCTGTCCTCCGGTCTGGACTCGGCGGCCCTGTGCGGGCTGGCCGCCGAGGCGCGGGCCGACCTGCGCACGGTGACCCTGGGGTTCGACGCGTTCGCCGGCACCCCCAAAGACGAGGCGCCGCTGGCCGAGGCGGTGGCCGCCGCCTACGCCACCCGCCACGCCACGGTGCGGGTGGCGGGGGCGGACTTCGCGGCACATCGGGACGACCTGCTGGACGCCATGGACCAGCCGACCATCGACGGCGTGAACACCTATTTCGTGGCCCGCGCGGCGGCCGCGCAGGGGCTCAAGGTGGCGATGTCGGGACTGGGCGGCGACGAGCTGTTCGCCGGCTACGACACCTTCCGCCAGGTGCCGAGACTGGTCCGGACGCTGGGCCCGGTGCCGGGCCTGCGGCAGGCCGGAAAACTGTTGCGGATCGCCTCCGCGCCGTGGATGCACCGGGTGGCGGCGCCCAAATGGGCCGGGCTGCTGGAACTGGGCACCCGGCCGGGCGACGCCTACCTGCTGCGGCGCGGCCTGTTCCTGCCCTGGGAGCTGCCGCGGGTGCTCGACCCGGACATGGTCCGCGCGGGCTGGCGGGCGCTGGCGCCGCGGCGGCGTCTCGACACCACCCAGGCCGACGTGCGGCCGTGGCGCGACCGCGTCGCGACCCTGGAGATGACCTGGTACATGCGCAACCAGTTGCTGCGCGACTCCGACTGGGCCGGGATGGCCCATTCGCTGGAGATCCGGGTGCCGCTGGTCGATACCCACCTGTTCCACGCGGTGGCGCGGCGCGGCTTCGGCAAGCGGGACATGGCGGAAACGCCGCGCCCGCCGCTGCCGGCCGCCGTCCTCGACCGCCCGAAGACGGGCTTCTTCGTGCCGGTGCGCGACTGGCTGGGCGGCGGCACGGCGGCGCCCGGCGCGGGCCCGGACTCGGTCGGGCTGCGCGGCTGGGCGCGGCAGGTCTACCGGGCGTTCACCTGAGCGCGGCGGAACGGCGGCCGTCGCCGGCCCGGGACGCCCGCTCCATATGAGAAGTTACAATATTACATCCAGGCCTATTCGACGACTTCCAGCGGTCCCTTGGCGCCGACCCCCTCGATGCCGTGGAAATAGCCGTTGGAGAACGGGATGCCGTCGCACAGCGCGTCCAGCCGCGCGATCGCCTGGCCGGCCTCCCTGGCACCGTCGGCCAGTTCGCGGAAGCAGCGCGCCACGCCGACCATGTCCACGTCCTGCGGCGCCAGGCGCAGGTGGGTGATCCCCATCTCCTGAAGCTCGGCCACCTCGGCCGCCAGATTGACATAGGTGTAGGACAGGGTCTGGGTGCCGTTGACCGACAGGAAGGGTTCGCCGTCCAGGGTGTCCAGGTCCATGCCGTCCGGATCGTCGGCGCAGACGTACTGGCAGGAGTCCTTGTGCAGGTTGCGCGACCGCGCGTGGTAGCAGCGGGCCGAGATGGCGAGCGGCATGCGCCCGAACACCTGCACCTCCAGGTCGACCAGTCCGGCCGCCGCCAGCCGGCCCACCGACCGGGCCGGCAGTTCGCCCGGCAGCGACACCCGGGTCGCGCCGTTGCGGGCCAGGTAGCCCAGGGTGCCCTCGTTGTAGACGTTGACCAGCGGCCCGACCACGTGCGGCCGCCCGGCCAGCATCGACACCGCCGCGAAGTCGTTGGCCTCCACCGGCAGGTCGGTCTGCCGGCAGACCTCGCGCACGCCCTCTTCCTCGCGCCGCGTCATGATCAGGGCGAGGGTGGCCAGCACCACCTCCTTGCCGGCCGCCTGCAGGCGCTCGATCACCTCGGGCAGCATCGGGTCCAGGAACGGCTGTCGCTTCGAGCACACCACCTCGCCGACGCAGACCACGTCGACCGGCGCCTCGTCGGCGATCCGGAAATAGAAGTCGCGCCAGCGTTCCGGGGCCCAGTTGTAGAACACCGGGCCGAGGGTCAATCGGGCCGCCATCGCCTATCTCCAGGCCTTCTCGTAGGAGCCGGCGGTCTGCCGGCGGCCCTCGGTGATCGAGGTCAGGTCCACCCGGCCGACCGGGATGCCGGCCGCCGCCCTGTCGACCGCCTCGCGGAACGCCGCCACCGCCTGCGCCACGTAGGCGCGGCCGCGCTGCCGGCCCTCGATCTTGAGCGCCGTGACGCCGGCCGCCATCAGGTCGGGCAGCATGTCGATCACGTTCAGGCTGGTCGGGTCCTCGAACAGGTAGGACGTCTTTCCGGCGGCCACGAAGCGGCCCTTGCACAGGGTCGGGTAGCCGGCGTTCTCGCTGCTGTCGAACCGGTTGATGGTGAACTCGCCGAGCCGCGAGGTGAGGCGGTCGCCCTCCTCCACGTAGCGCACGTGGCTGGCCGGCGAGCAGACGCCGGTCATGTTCGGCGACTTGCCGGTGGCATAGGAGGACAGGGCGCAACGCCCCTCGGCCATCACGCACAGGCCGCCGAACACGAACACCTCGGTTTCCACCGGGATGCTTTTGTTCAGGTCCGCGATCTCGGCCACCGTCAGGACGCGCGGCAGGACCACGCGCCTGACCCCGAACTCGCGGGCGTAGAAATTGATCGCCTCCGGGTTGGAGGCCGAGGCCTGCACCGACAGGTGGCGGCGCAGGTCGGGATGGGTCCGCGCCGCGTAGTCGCACAGGCCGACGTCGGCCAGGATCACCGCGTCGACGCCGAGCCTGGCGGCGTCGTCCACCGCCTTGGTCCACGGCCCGGGATTGCCGGCCTCGGGGAACGAGTTGATGGCCAGCAGCACCTTGGCCCCCTTCTGGTGGGCGTAGCGCAGGCCGTCGGCCAGTTCCTCGCGGTTGAAGTTGAGGCCCGGGAAGTTGCGGGCGTTGGTCTCGTCGCGGAATCCCAGATACACGGCGTCGGCCCCGGAATCGACGGCGGCCCTGAGGGCGGCCGGGGTGCCGGCCGGACAGACTAGTTCCAGCTTCTGTGTCGTCATGGGGTGGAAGCCCTCCGTTGACGGCGTTGCGCCTTGTCCAGTCCGGCGACCTTCTCTTCCAGGCGGCGCAGCGCGGCGGCCTGGGTCTCGGCCTTCTGCATCGCCGGGGCGACCACGGCGCCGCGCAGGGTCTCCATGTCGCGCGCGAAGCGGTCGAGCAGCCCGCCGGCCACGCCGAGCGCCCGCCGGGCCGGGGCGCGGGCCGGGCCGAGCGCCGACAGCACGTCCTCCACCAGGTCGATCTCGGCGCCGTCGACCGCGTTGCGCAGGGCGACCCCCGCCCCGGTGTCGCCCTCGATGGTGAGCTGGCGGCTGAAGAACAGGGCGTCGCCGTCGATGCGTCCCTCCATCAGGTCGATCAGGGCGAGCAGCGGCCCGCGAATGATGGCGGTGATCCCCTCCGGCGGCGGATCGTCCTCGGCGAGGGCCGAAAGGCGCGGCATCGCGGGGTCGGGGTCGAGCACGAACCGCAGCGGCAGATCGACCGGATCGACCAGGAACAGCGGCGCGTCGACGCTGGACAGGCGTTCAAAAACCCCCGGATGACGCCGCTGCAGCAGGCGCATGGCGAGCCCGAGAAACGGCTGCAACAGAGCCGGCGGCAGCGGCCGCATGGCGAACCCGGCGATCAGCACGGGGGTCAGCGGCGGCGTGGTATGGGACGTATTGGACATGCCTCCTCGCTTTCGGGACACCCCGAAGGGGTGGGGACTATAGCCAGCCGCCCGGTCGATCGCAACGGATTCGTCATGCCGCGCGACGGCCCGTCTCGCCCTCCGCGAGGGCGTCCTGCTGGCGTACCGGCAGGACCACGTGAAAGACGCTGCCCTGCTCCGGTTGCGAGTCCACCCAGATACGGCCGCCGTGGTTGTCGGCGACCCGTTTGCAGAGCGCCAGCCCCATGCCGGTGCCGGGGTAGGTGTCCGGCGGGTGGAGGCGGGCGAACAGCTGAAACACCGTTTCGCGGGCGTCCGGCGGGATGCCGATCCCGTTGTCGGCCACCGTCAGGTGCCAGGACGCATCCTCGATCGCGGCGTCGATGGCGATCATCGGGGGGCGGTCGGGGTGCCGGTACTTGAGGGCGTTGCCGATCAGGTTCTGAAGCAGGGTCCGAAACTGCAGGGGGATCGCCGCGACCGGGGGCAGTTTGCCGATCGCGATCCGCGCGCCGCTGGCCTCGACGTCGGCCGCCAGTTCGGTCATGACGTCGCGCACCGCGCCCTCCGCGTCGATGTCGTCGAACGCCCTGTTCCGATGCAGTCCCGCGTATTCGCCAAGCCCCCCCAACCGGGATTCGATCCGCTCGATCCCCTTGACGATGAGGCCGTGCATCTTCTCGCCCTGCTCGTCGAGCGCCCGTCCGTAGCGCCGATGAAGCAGATCCTCGAACAGCTTGATCGTGTGGAGCGGCGATTTCAGGTCGTGCGAGATGACGTAGACGAATCCCTGGAGATCGGCGTTGGCGCGCTCCAGCCGGTCCCGATACATCGCGATGTCGTCGAGCAGCGGACGCAGGGCGATCTTCGGCAGGCGCCAGAACGACAGGAACAAGGCCAGCGACGCGACCAGTCCGAGGATCGCCACGCCGGCGGTCTCGGCGATCAAGCCGCTCAGGGAGGCCCGGACGTCCACCGTGCCCCGGTTCGCGATCCCGTCGCTGATCGATGTCGAGCGCGTCAGGCTCGGCCCGGAGAACGGCCGGCCCACCCGCAACACCGCGTCGCCCCGCAGGTCTCTGACGATGATGCGGTGGCGTGCCGTGATCTCCATCCTCTTGTCATGCAGGCCCTCGATGATCCCGATCGCGCGATCGATCTGAAAGCGCCAGTGGTTGGGCGAGGCGGCGACCAGCCTGGACATCGCGTTGGCGGCGAGGGCGGCATGGTGGCTGGCCTGCTTGCTCTCGAACCGGTAGCCGGACATGAAGTAGATGCTTGGAAAGGCGACCGCCACGATCAGCGACACCGACAGGGTCGCCACGGTCAGGAACCGTCTCAGGCGCCGCTCGACCGCGGCTGGCGATTCGCCGGTCACTCCGCCGTTCCGCCCCCGTCGACGAGACATCCCAGCTGGCGGGCGATCCGGCGCCCGGCCGGGGACGTCGCGAACCCGATGAAGGCCGCCACCTCCGGCGGCGCGTCGTCGCGCAGGGCCAGCCAGAACCGCTTGTCCAGCGGATAGCCGTCGTCGCGCATGGTGTCCACCCCGGGGGCGATTCCGTCGACCCTGACCGGGCGCAGCGTC
>JANQGL010000219.1 GCA_028277325.1 Magnetospira sp. | reverse complement strand
ATGCGCTCGCCAGAAACCTGCCAAGATGCCCCTGTTGCAGGCAGGTCATGCCTGAGACAGAGGATCAAGCAGGCTATTTATGACGCAGTAGGACTAGTGTCCCGAATCCGAAGTTCGTTGCATGATGGGGCGGGCGTTTTCGAACTTCGGATTCGATAAGGACACTAGGTAATGTCTTGATTCCAGTGTGGTTTCGGAGTCGAAGTTCGCTGCACGACGGGCCGGACGTCACCCGTTCATCTGCCGCAGCACGTAACGCAGGATGCCGCCGTGCCGGTAGTAGTCGACCTCGTTGGCGGTGTCGATGCGACACTGCACGTCGATCTCGGCCCGGTTGCCGTCGGCCCGGAAAATGCGCACCCGGACGTCCTGGCGCGGCGCCAGGCCGTCGCCGATGCCCAGGATGTCGAAGGTCTCCGAGCCGTCGAGGCCCAGGGTCTCGGCCGAAATGCCGTCCTTGAACTGCAGCGGCAGGATGCCCATGCCGACCAGGTTGGAGCGGTGGATGCGCTCGAAGCTCTCCACCAGCACCGCCCGCACGCCGAGCAGATAGGGTCCCTTGGCGGCCCAGTCGCGCGACGAGCCGGTGCCGTATTCCTTGCCGCCGATGACCACCATCGGCACGCCCTCGGCCTTGTAGGCACGGGCCGCCTCGAATACCGTCGACACGCGGCCCGACGGATGGTGCATGGACCAGCCGCCCTCGGTGCCGGGCGCCATCCGGTTGCGGATGCGGATGTTGGCGAAGGTGCCGCGCATCATGACGTCGTGCGACCCGCGCCGCGCCCCGTAGCTGTTGAAGTCGGCCGGCGCCACGCCGCGCTCGGTCAGGTAGGCCCCGGCCGGGGTGTCGGGCCTGAACGCGCCGGCCGGCGAGATGTGGTCGGTGGTCACCGAATCGCCGAGGATCAGCAGCGGCCGCGCGCCCAGGATGTCGGCCACCCGCTCCGGCTCCGCTTCCATGCCGTCGAAATAGGGCGGAGTCTGGATGTAGGTCGACGCGTCGTCCCAGGCGTAGGTCTCGCCGCGCGCCACCTCGATCGCCCGCCACTGCGGCGGCCCGGCGAACACGTCGGCGTAGCGTGCGACGAACATGTCGCGCGACACGCTGGCCTCGATGGCCGCCTGGACCTCGTCGTTGGTCGGCCAGATGTCCCTCAGGAAGACCGGCTGGCCGTCCCGCCCGCGGCCCAGCGGCTGGCGGGTCAGGTCGACGGCCATACTCCCCGCCAGGGCATAGGCGACGACCAGCGGCGGCGAGGCCAGATAGTTGGCCTTCACGTGCGGCGACACCCGGCCCTCGAAGTTGCGGTTGCCGGACAGCACCGCGGTCACCACCAGGGCGTTGCCGTCCACCGCGGCGGCGATCGGCGGATCGAGCGGCCCCGAGTTGCCGATGCAGGTGGTGCATCCGAAGCCGGCGATGTTGAAGCCGAGCGCGTCGAGCGGCTCCTGAAGACCCGCCTCCTCAAGGTAGTCGGCGACCACCTGCGAGCCCGGGGCGAGCGAGGTCTTGACCCAGGGCTTGCGGGTCAGACCCTTCTCGACCGCCTTTCGGGCGAGCAGGCCGGCCGCCATCAGGACGCCCGGGTTCGACGTGTTGGTGCACGAGGTGACCGCCGCGATCACCACGTCGCCGTCGCGCAACGGATGGTCGCGCCCTTCCACGTCGACCGAGCGCCGCCCCGGGATGTGCTGGTCGGCCAGCGCCTTGGCGAAGCCGTGCGCGGCGTCGGCCAGGGCCACCCGGTCCTGCGGCCGTTTCGGCCCGGCCAGCGACGGTTGCAGGGTCGAGATGTCCAGCTCCAGGGTGTCGGTGAACACCGGGTCGGGGGTGTCGGCGTCGCGCCACAGGCCCTGCGCCCTGGCATAGGCCTCGGTGAGCGCGACGGTCTCCTCCGGACGCCCGGTGAGGCGCATGTAGCGCAGGGTCTCGGCGTCGATCGGGAAGATGCCGCAGGTGGCGCCGTACTCGGGCGCCATGTTGGCCAGGGTCGCGCGGTCGGCCAGGGTCAGGCTGTCGAGCCCGGGGCCGAAGAATTCCACGAACTTGCCGACCACGCCCTTCCGGCGCAGCGCCTCGACCACGGTCAGCACCAGGTCGGTGGCGGTCAGGCCCTCCGGCATGCGGCCGGTCAGCCGGTAGCCGATCACCTCGGGAACCAGCATCGAGATCGGCTGGCCGAGCATCGCCGCCTCGGCCTCGATGCCGCCGACCCCCCAGCCGAGCACGCCCAGGCCGTTGATCATGGTGGTATGGGAATCGGTGCCGACCAGGGTGTCCGGATAGGCGAGGGCGGCGCCGTCGGCGGTGTCGCTCCAGACCACCCGGGCCAGGTGCTCCAGGTTCACCTGATGGCAGATGCCGGCCCCCGGCGGGACGACGCGGAAATCGTCGAACGCCGACTGCCCCCAGCGCAGGAAGGCGTAGCGTTCGCCGTTGCGCTCGAACTCGCGGGCGATGTTGCGCTCCAGGGCATCGGGGCTGCCGTAGTGATCGATCATCACCGAATGGTCGATCACCAGTTCGACCGGGGTCAGCGGGTTGATCCGCCCCGGATCGCCGCCCAGGCGGACCATGGCGTCGCGCATCGCCGCCAGGTCGACCACCGCCGGAACGCCGGTGAAATCCTGCATCAGCACCCGCGCCGGACGGTAGGCGATCTCGTTGCCGCCGCGCGCGGTCGCCGCCCAGCCGGCCACCGCCCGCGCGTCGTCGACCGACACCGTGTAGCCCGCGTCCTCGTGGCGCAGCAGGTTCTCGAGCAGGATCTTGAGCGCATACGGAAGCCGCGCAACGGCGCCCAGGCCGGCCTCCTCGGCCGCCGCGAGGCTGAAGTAGTGGTAGGTCTTGCCGGCCGCGTCGAGGGTGCGCCGAACCTTGAGGGTATCCTGGCCGATGCGGATCACGCGGGGCCTCCTCGTCCGGGTGGGGAACAACGGTGTCGACCGTGCTACTCCCTAGCGCCGGCGATGTCGAGTCCCCGCGTCCTGGACAATCGCCGGAAAGCGCGGGTCGGGCTTGGACTTTCATGCACGGCGGCCGACGCACCGGCCGCGATGCCGCAAAGTGATCACGCCGCGTTCAAAGTTCCGCCACATTCTGCGGGCCTAATGTGTCTCAGAAGACGCCCACGATTGAATGAGTTGACACGCACCCCGCAGACATTCCCTCCGAGAGGCCCCCAACCTCTCATGCCCTCGACCTGGCATTACCGCCAGACACTTTGAGACCGAGATCCCGCCCCCCGGATCCCGGTCTTTTTTTTGCCCTGGTGGCCGACGGACGGGACGACGGCCGGCCGAGGCGGAACGCGCCAACCGCTCCAGCCGCCAACGGAAAATTATTCATGAGCGCTTTCAAGGCATAACCGTTTTTTTGCCTGACATAATCCTTTTTCGAGGGTATCGAGAACATGGTAACCTGATTCGGTTGATTCAGGGATGGAGGAGTCGTCCATGAATAAGGGAACCCGGCGCGCGAGGTCTTTCCGGCGGATGTTCGCGCGCGCCGCGACGGGGCTGTGCGCGATGACCCTCGCCGCCTGCAACACCACCGGCATGATGGAGGTTCCGAAGCCTTCCCCGGTGTCCTACGACCGGCCCCTCACGCCGGTCTCGACCACCGACGGACTGTTCGACACCGACCGGCGACAGGCGACATTCGCGCTGATGCGGGTGGTCGGCAACCTGCGGCGCGGCCAGGTGATCGCCCATTTTCCGGGATTCGGGAACGATATCGGCACCGAGGGAACCCTTTGCAACAAGACCCATCGCGGAAACTCGACCCTCGAATGGGGTTCCGGAGCGACGGAATTCGGCAACTGGAGCACCGAACTCGGTACGGTTTTCTTTGATACCCTGACCGCCGAAGGCCTCAAGGTCGCCGGCGACCCGCACTCGCTGTTCGAGATCGCGGAGGAGGTCGGTCACGTCGAGTATCACGTTGGCGCGGTGATCGAGGATGTGGCCGCGAACTTCTGCGAAAACCACCATTGGTGGAGCGGCCGGCCGCTGAAAGAGCACAGCGGCGAGATGTATATCAAGGTTCGGTGGGTGATTTACGACACCCTGGCCAAGCGCGAGGTCGCGAAGGTCGAGACCGAAGCCTATTACCAGCAGAAAAAAGCCAAGCGAAACGGCGTCACGATGGCGCTGCACGGCGCTTTCTCGGAGGCCGCCGCGCGGTTCGCCCGGTCCCCCCGGTTCCGCGACATCATCTTTCGCAAGTCGACGCGGGAAGCCGTCGTCGCCTCGGTCGATGCCGAGAGCCTCGGATTCCGCTCGACACCGCTGTCCAGCCAGCCCATCAAGACACGCATCGACAACGTGATCGAATCGGTGGTGACCCTGGTGGTCGGCGGCGGCCACGGATCGGGATTCGTGATCAGCGAGGACGGCCTGATCCTGACCAACGCCCACGTGGTCGGCGGCGGCGACCGGATCACCGCCCGCTTCGCCAACGGGGTGGAGGTGATCGGCGAGGTCCTGCGGCGCCACAAACTGCGCGACGTGGCCCTGGTCAAGGTGCCGATCCGCGTCAAGGCGCCGCTGCCCATCGCCAGGCACCCGGCACGCGTCCTCGACACCGTCTACGCGATCGGCGCGCCGAAAGACGAGGGGCTGCATTCGTCGGTCACCAGGGGGGTGGTCAGCGCCCTGCGCCGCGACTCACGCACCGGCCTGACGCAGATTCAGGCCGACGTGCCGATCTCGTCCGGCAATTCCGGAGGGCCGCTGCTGGACGAATACGGAAACGTGATCGGGATCACCGTCGCCACGCATGCCGATGAGCGTGCGCAAAACATCAATTTTTTCATTCCGATAGAGGACGCGCTCGCGAAACTCAACTTGACGGTGAGCAGGCGTAACTAGATAACATTTCAGCGTACGTATCTTTCCTGCCGGACTCCTGAACAGCAAGGGTGTTTCCGATTCCCTTGCCCAAGCCGATTTTTTCCAATACTGTGACAGGATGTCGCAGCGCACAAATGCGGTTTGTGCGCTTTTGGAGCAGAAAATGTTCGGGGAATCAGGAGCTTGAACCAATGTCCCAGCGCCGGATGATTGCCGTGGACGGCAACGAGGCTGTCACGTCGGTTGCGCACCGCACAAACGAAGTCATTGTGATTTATCCGATTACGCCGTCGTCGCCGATGGGCGAGGTGGCCGAGGAATGGACCGCCCAGAAGCGCACCAACATCTGGGGGACGATTCCCGAGGTCACCGAGATGCAGTCCGAAGCCGGCGCCGCGGGCGCCTGCCACGGGGCGCTGCAGGCCGGCGCGGTGTCGACCACCTTCACGGCATCGCAGGGCCTCCTGCTGATGATCCCCAACATGTACAAGATCGCCGGCGAGCTGACGCCGTTCTGCATGCACGTCTCGGCGCGCACCGTCGCCACCCACGCGCTGTCGATCTTCGGCGACCATTCGGACGTCATGGCGGTGCGCCAGACCGGGTTCGCCATGCTGGCCTCAGCCACCGTGCAGGAGGTGCATGACTTCGCCCTGATCGGCCAGGCCGCGACCCTGCGGTCCCGGGTGCCGGTGCTGCATTTCTTCGACGGCTTCCGCACCTCGCACGAGGTCAGCAAGATCGAGGAACTGGCCGACGACGACCTGGAGGCGCTGCTTCCCCGAGACCTGGTGGACGCGCACCGCAACCGCGCCTTGTCGCCCGACGCCCCGAAGGTGCGCGGCACCTCGCAGAACCCGGACACCTTCTTCCAGATGCAGGAGGCCCGCAACCCGTACCACGCCGCGATGCCGGACATCGTGCAGCAGGTGATGGACGAGTTCGCGGCCCGCACCGGCCGCCAGTACAGCCTGTTCGACTACGAGGGCGATCCGGAAGCCGAGAAAGTCATCGTGGTGATGGCGTCCGGCGCCGAGACCTGCGCCAAGGTGAGCAGGTTCCTGAACACCAAGGGCGAGAAGACCGGCGTTCTGAAGGTGCGCCTGTACCGGCCGTTCTCGGTCGACCACTTCGTGGCCGCGCTGCCGGTCTCGACGCGCGCCATCGCGGTCCTCGACCGCACCAAGGAGCACGGCGCCATCGGCGAGCCGCTGTTCATGGACGTGGTGACCGCGCTGCATGACGCGCGGGCCCGCGGCCTGCGCCCGACCGCCGCCGACCCGGTGGCGATCGGCGGCCGTTACGGCCTGTCGTCGAAGGAGTTCACGCCCAGCCACGTCAAGTCGATCTTCGACGAGCTGGGCCGCGAGGCGCCCAAACCGCGCTTCACGGTCGGCATCACCGACGACGTCACCGGGCTGTCGCTGGACGAGGACGCGAGTTTCGTGTTCAGCCCCTCCGACGTGACGCGCTGCGTGTTCTGGGGCCTCGGCGCCGACGGCACGGTGGGCGCCAACAAGAACTCCATCAAGATCATCGCCGAGCAGACCGACAACCATGCCCAGGCCTACTTCGTCTACGATTCCAAGAAGGCGGGCGCGGTCACGGTGTCCCACCTGCGGTTCTCGAACCGTCCGATCCAATCGCCCTACCTGATCGAACAGGCGGAGTTCCTGGCCTGCCACCAGTTCCAGTTCATGGAGAAGTACGAAATCCTGGAGCAGGCGGCCCCGGGCGGCATCTTCCTGCTCAACAGCCCCTACGGCGCCGACGAGATCTGGGACAAGCTGCCGCGCTCGGCGCAGGCCCTCATGATCGAGCGCAAGCTGCGCTTCTTCGTCGTCGACGCCACCCATGTGGCGTTGAACGCCGGCATGGGCACCCGCATCAACACCGTGATGCAGACCTGCTTCTTCGCCATCTCCGGGGTGCTGCCGCGCGACGAGGCGATCGCCAACATCAAGCAGGCGATCGAGAAAACCTACGGCTCCAAGGGCCGCGACGTGGTCGAGAAGAACTTCGCGGCGGTCGACGTGACCCTCGAAAACCTGCACGAGGTGACGGTGCCGAACGCCGTAACCTCGGACTTCGACCTGCCGCCGGTGGTGCCCGACGACGCCCCGGACTTCGTGCAACGGGTCACCGCCATGATGATGGCCCGCAAGGGCGACCTTCTGCCGGTGTCGGCGTTCCCGGTCGACGGCACCTGGCCGGTCGGCACCACCCGCTACGAGAAGCGCAACATCGCGCACGAGATTCCGGTGTGGATTCCGGAACTCTGCATCCAGTGCAACAAATGCGTGATGGTCTGTCCGCATTCGGCGATCCGCGTCAAGGCGTTCGATCCGGCTCTCGCGGCCGAGGCGCCGGCCACCTTCAAGAGCATGGCCTACAAGGGCAAGGAATTCGGCGACGCGCTGTATTCCATCCAGGTGGCGCCGGAGGACTGCACCGGCTGCGGGGTCTGCGTGCGGGTCTGCCCGGGCAAGGACAAGAAGACCGGCGAACTGTCCCTCAAGATGGAGGCCATGCCGCCGAAAGGCGAGTTGAGGCGCCTCGAGATCGAGAATTGGGACTTCTTCCTCAAGCTGCCCGACGTGGAGCGGGTCGGCCTTCGGACCAACGTCAAGATGAGCCAGTTCCTGGCCCCGCTGATCGAGTTCCCGGGGGCCTGTTCGGGCTGCGGCGAGACGCCCTACGTCAAGCTGGCCACCCAGATGTTCGGCGACCGCATGCTGATCGCCAACGCCACCGGCTGCTCGTCGATCTACGGGGGCAACCTGCCGACCGCCCCGTTCACCACCGATTGCCACGGGCGCGGCCCGACCTGGTCCAACTCGCTGTTCGAGGACAACGCCGAGTTCGGATTGGGTTTCCGGCTGGCCATCAACCAGCACCGGGCCAACGCCGAGGGCCTGCTCAAGACCCTGTCGGGCGAGGTGGGCGACGCCCTGGTGGGCGAACTGCTGCGGGCGGTTCAGACGAACGAGGAAGGCCTCGCCAAGCAGCGCGAGCGGATCGACGCCCTGCGCGCCAAGCTGGCCGGGATCGACCGTCCGGAGGCCCGGCAACTGGCCGAGCTGGCCGACTACCTGGCCAAGAAGAGCGTGTGGATCGTCGGCGGCGACGGCTGGGCCTACGACATCGGCTACGGCGGCCTGGATCACGTGATCTCGACCGGCGACGACGTCAACATCCTGGTCATGGACACCGAGGTCTATTCCAACACCGGCGGCCAGCAGTCCAAGGCCACCACCCTCGGCGCGGCGGCCAAGTTCGCGGTCACCGGCAAGGCGCGCCCGAAGAAGGACCTGGGCCTGATGGCCATCGCCTACGGCAACGTCTACGTGGCCTCGATCGCCTACGGCGCCAAGGACGCGCAGACCGTGAGGGCGTTCGAGGAGGCCGAGGCGTTCGACGGCCCGTCGCTGCTGATCGCCTACTCGCACTGCATCGAGCACGGCTACGACCTCGCTGATGGCCTGGATCAGCAGAAGCTGGCCGTGGAGAGCGGATACTGGCCGCTGTACCGCTACGACCCGCGCAGGCTGGGCACCGGGCAGCCGGCCCTGCAGCTCGACGGCGGGCCGATCAAGGCCGACCTCGACACCTACATGGCCAACGAGACCCGGTTCCAGCGGGTGCGTCAGCGCGACCCGGAGCGTTACGCGCAGCTGGTCAAGCAGGCCAAGCTGGACCTGGCGCGCCGCGCCGCGGTCTACGAAAAGCTGTCCGAGTTGAGCATCGGCTCGATCCTCAGCAAGGCGGCCGAATAGATCCTTGTCCAACCGACCTCCGGCGGCGGGCCTTTCCCTGGGTCCGCCGTTTTTTTTCGGTCGGCCGCGAAGGCTTGCAAGCGCCTTGATCGGGGGGCCTCGAAGACCGGCCGGATCAGGACGCGGTGATCAGGAAGATGGGCCGGTAGCGGGGCCCCGTCGGGGGCACCGCTTCGTTCGGTGGTCGCCATCGCGGCGCGATGGCGCTAGGGCCTGTTGACAATCATCTTGGGAGCCTCGGTTCGTGCGAAATCGGCCCGGCTCCGGGAGTTAGGACGAAG
>JANQGL010000215.1 GCA_028277325.1 Magnetospira sp. | reverse complement strand
CGCAACCTGCGCGCGATCTATTTCGACACCCCCGAACAGGACCTGCGCAGCCGCCGCATTGCCCTCCGGGTCCGCCGCGAGGGTCGGCAATGGATCCAGTGCCTGAAATCGGCCGGCGACAGCATGGGCGCATTGAGCCAGCGCGGAGAAATCGAGGCGGTGGTCGGCGGACCGCGCCTCGACCTCGCCCTGCTGGCCGGCGACGCGGCGGCGCGGATCGTGCCGCCCAAGGCGATCGACCGCCTGGTGCCGCTGTTCGAAACCGACATCAAGCGCACCTCGCGCCGCCTTTCCTTCCCCGACGGGACCGAAATCAGCCTCGACCTGGACATCGGACAGGTGGTGGCCGGCGAGCGCGCCGATCCGGTGGCCGAGGTGGAGCTGGAGCTGACCCGGGGCGACCCGGTCCGGGTGTTCGAACTGGCCCGCCGGCTGCTCGACCATCTGCCGCTGCGGCCGTCGGCGGTGTCCAAGGCGGCGCGCGGCTACGCCCTGGTGGCCGGCGGCGACATGCCCTGGATCAAGGCGTCGGTGCCGGCGCTCGACCCGAAAGCGACCGTCGAGGAGGCCCTGACCGCCATCCTGCACGCCTGCATCGACCACCTGATGGCCAACGAACCCTGCGTGATGCACGGGTCGCACATCGAGGGCGTGCATCAGATGCGGGTCGCCACCCGTCGCCTGCGGTCGGCCCTCGCCCTGTTCCGCAAGCTGCTGCCGACCGAGGCGACGGCCCGCCTGAACGGCGAACTGAAGTGGCTGATCAACGAGATGGGGCCGGCCCGCGACTGGGACGTGTTCCTCGACGAGACCCTGCCGCCGGTCGCCGACAGCGGCCTCGACCGCGACGCCCCGGCCCTCGAACGGCTGCGCGGCCAGGCCGAGGCGCGGCGCGACCTGGCCTATGGACGGACCCGCGCCGCCATCGCCTCGAAACGCTATGCCGCCCTGTTCCTCGACCTCGGCCATTGGATCCAGGCGCGCGGCTGGCGCGATCAGCCGCTCAACGAGACCTCGGCCAAGCTGTTCAGTCCGGTCGGGCGCCTGGCGCCGTCGCTGCTGCGCAAGCGCTACTGGGCGGTGCGGCGGATCGGCAAGGGGTTCGAGACGCTGAGCGTCGAGCAGCGCCACGACGTGCGGATCGCCCTCAAGAAACTGCGCTACGCCATCGAGTTCCTGTCGTCCCTGTACCCGGACGAGCGGGTGAAGCCCTATGCATCCGCCCTCAAGGTGTTGCAGGACGGACTGGGACGGATGAACGACATCTCGGTGATGCGCGGCCTGCTGGGCGAGCTGGTGGTCGAGACGCGCGGCACCGCGGCACGCGACCTCGGCGTCGCCGCCGGCACCGTGGTCGGCTGGCACGAGCACCTGGTGCGCGACCGGGACGCCGACATGGTCGCCGCCTGGAAGGCGTTCACCAAGGCCGACCCGTTCTGGCCCAAGGGGCGCAGGGAGGACGACGGCCCGTGACCGGCCGCCGGGTGATCGTCGGCATCGGCAACCCGATGCGGCGCGACGACGGTGCCGGCCCGGCGGTGGCGGCGCGCCTGGCGGCCCAGGGCATCG
>JANQGL010000126.1 GCA_028277325.1 Magnetospira sp. | reverse complement strand
AGGTGCTGCGCGACGGCGGCGCGGCGGCGGTGGCGGCGGCCAGCATCTTCCATTTCACCGAGCAGACCCCGAAGGAGGCCAAGGCGCATCTGGCGGCGCTCGGCTTTCCGATGCGCGTCTCCTGACCCGGCGGAGCGGCCCCGGTGTACGACAGCTTCCGCAAATGCCTGGCCCTCCTCGACCGCCAGGGTCGCCGCGAGGCCCTGTGGGTGGCGCTGGCGATCCCGGTCGGATCGCTGCTCGAGGTGCTCAGCCTGGCGATGATCCTGCCGCTGATCGCCCTGATCAACGCGCCCGAGGAGATCGCCGAGAACCGGGTCCTTGCCACCCTGCACCGCCTGTTCGGGGCGCCCGAGGCAACCACCTTCCTGATCGAGCTGTCGGTCGGGCTGGTCTTTATCTTCGCCTGCAAAAACCTTTTGCTGGCCGGCATCCTGTGGCTTCAGAACCGCTTCGTGTTCGAGAACGAGGCGCGGCTGGCGCAACACCTGCACCGGACCTATCTGGACGCCCCTTACACCCTGCACCTGGACCGCAATTCGGCCGAGTTGATCCGCAACACCGACAGCGCGGTGGCGGTGTCGTTCAGCCACATGATCATGGGATTCCTGGAACTGTTCGCGGAACTGGCGGTGGCCGTCACCATCGGTGTGCTGCTGATCGCCCTGGAGCCGGTGGTGGCGATCGGCGCGGCGGGACTGCTGGGACTGCTGATGGGACTGTTCTTCGTCGCCTTTCGGCGTCGTCACGCCGCCTTGGGCGCGGAATCCATGGACCTGACGCGGGCCGTCCTGGCGTCGCTCCACAAGAGCCTGGGCAGTGTCAAGGAGATCCAGGTTCTCGGCCGCGCCGGATTCTTCACCCGCGAGTTCGCGGCGATCCGCGAGCGGGCGGCCCGCAACCGGGCGGTGACCGCGGTGTTCGGGCACCTGCCGCGGCTGTTCATGGAATTCGTCATGGTCACCGCGCTGCTGACGGTGATCATGGTGATCCTGGCGCAGGGCCGCGACATCGGCGATTCCATCTCGGTGCTCGGCCTGTTCGCGGTCGCCGCGTTCCGCCTTCTGCCGTCGGCCAACCGCACCCTGGCCGCCCTGCACCGCATCAAGTACGGACGCAGCGCCCTGGAAGAGGTCTACGCCGACCGGGTGTCGCTGCCCGGTCCGAAGTCCGGCCCGCCGGTCGACGGCGATCCCCGGACGGGCGACCACCTGGCGGCGATTCCCGACCTGACCCTGGACAAGGTGACCTATACCTATCCGGGCGCCCCGCGGCCGTCGCTGACCGACATCGACCTGACCGTCCGGGCCGGCGATTCGGTGGGCCTGATCGGCGCTTCGGGGGCCGGCAAGACCACGCTGGCCGATATCCTGCTCGGTCTGCTGATTCCGACCGGCGGGCGGTTCCTGATCGGCGGCGCCCCGGCCGCCGACCGCCTCGCCGCCTGGCGCCGTTCGGTGGGCTACGTGCCGCAGAGCATCTATCTGGCCGACGACAGCCTGCGCAACAACATCGCCTTCGGTATCGCGGCCGGGGAGATCGACGACGCGGCGGTGGCCCGCGCCCTCGGGATGGCCCGCCTGGACGATCTGGTGGCCGGCCTGCCGGACGGCCTGGATACCGCGATCGGCGAGCACGGGGCGCGCCTGTCGGGCGGCCAGCGGCAGCGCATCGGAATCGCCCGCGCGCTGTATCACGATCCCGGCGTCCTGGTGCTCGACGAGGCGACCTCGGCGCTCGACAACGAGACCGAGCACGAGATCGCCACCGCCATCGAGGGGCTGCGGGGCCGGAAGACCCTGATCATCATCGCCCACCGGCTGTCCACCCTGCGCCGCTGCGAGACCCTGGTGTTCCTGCGCGACGGCCGCGCGGTCGACCGGGGATCGTTCGAGGCGCTGATGGCCCGCAACGCCGATTTCCGCCGCCTGGTCGAACTGGCCTCGGTGAAGCCCGGCGGCGTCATCCCGGGAAAGAAGGACCCGACCGACCCATGACCCGTCCCGCGCCCCGCGCCATGCCGCGCCCGGTCCCCCGGCCCGACGTCTGCGATCCCGGCCTGACCCGCCCCGACTGGACCCGCGACGGCCGCCGCGACCCCCGCCTGCTGTGGCTCGACAAGAACGAGAACACCGATCCCGCGCTGGCCGAGGCGGTCCGCTCGGTGGTCGCCGGGCTGGCGACCGAGCCGCAGTACACCTATCCGGAGGCCGCCCCGACCTACGCCAAGCTGGCCGCCATGCTCGGGCTCGGGCCGGACAGCCTGCTGTTCGGTCACGGCTCCGACGGCCTGATCCGGGCGACGTTCGAAGCCTTCGTGTCGCCCGGCGACCGGATCGTCCATACCGCGCCCACCTTCGCCATGTACGGGGTCTATGCCAAGATGTTCGGGGCGCGGCCGGTCCCCCTCGCCTACCGGCCGTCGGACGACGGTCCGCGGCTGACGGTCGACGAGGTGATCGGCGCGATCCGGACCCATCGCCCGAGGGCGGTGTTCCTGCCCAATCCGGACAGCCCCACCGGCACCGTGTTCGACCCCGACGGGATGCGCGCCATCATCGCGGCGGCCGGCGACGCGGGCGCGGTGATCCTCGTCGACGAGGCCTACTATCCGTTCCATCCGCTGAGCGTGCTGCCCTGGGTGGGCGCATTCCCGCACCTGTTCGTGACCCGCTCCACCGGCAAGGCCTGGGGCCTCGCCGGATTCCGGATCGGCTACGGGGCGGCCGACCCGCATCTGGCCCGCATCCTGCACAAGGTGAAGGGAATGTACGAGATCAACACCTTCGGGCTGGCGGTGTTCGACCGCATGCTGGACCGCCTGGACGCGGTGGAGGCCTCGGTGGCCCGCCTGCAGGCCGGCAAGGCGGCGTTCCTCGACGCCATGGACGGGCTCGGCTACCGGACCCTGCGCGGGGCCGGCAATTTCTGTCACGTGGCGTTCGGCGCGAAGGCCGAGAAGGTGCATGACGCGCTGGCCGATCTGGTCTATTACCGCAAGGACTTCAGCGAACCCTGCCTGAGCGGATTCAGCCGGTTCTCGGCCACCACGCCGGAGCGGTTCGGGCCGCTGATCGCGCGCATCCGCGCGGCGTCCGCATAGAAGGAGTCCTGGCGTGCCCAAGCCCGCCGCCAACGTCGCCCTGATCGGCTGCGGCCGCATTTCCGGCCACCACGCGCGCGCCCTCGCGGTGGTCCCCGGCGCCCGCCTGATCGCCGTCTGCGACCTGGTCGAGGACAAGGCGCGGGCCTACGGCGCGGAGTTCTCGGTTCCGTTCCACACCGACTATCGGGAGATGCTGGCCCGGCATCCGGAGATCGACACGGTGGCGGTGATCACGCCGTCCGGGATGCACTTCGAGCACGGCATGGAGATGCTGGAGGCCTGGGGCAAGAGCGTGATCATGGAGAAGCCCACCTTCATGCGCCCCGAACAGCTCGACGCCGCCTGCGACCGGGCGAGCGAGCTGGGCCTGCACCTGTTCCCGGTGTTCCAGAACCGCTACAACAAGGCCGTGGCGCGGGTGAAGCGGGCCATCGACAGCGGCGAGCTGGGTGCCGTGCGCATCGTCTCGGTGCGCACCCGCTGGTGCCGGCCGCAGCGCTACTACGAACTCGCCCCCTGGCGCGGCACCTTCGCCATGGACGGCGGCTGCCTGACCAACCAGGGCATCCACCACGTCGACCTGCTGCGCTACCTGGGCGGCGAGGTGGAGCGGGTCAACGCCACCATGCGCACCCTCGGCGCCGACATCGAGGTGGAGGACACGGTGGTCGCCACCTTCACCTATGCCGGCGGCCAAGTGGGCAGCCTGGAGGTCACCACGGCGGCCCGCCCGGACGACTTCGAGGCCTCCATCTCGCTGGTCTGCGCCAACGGCCTGGCCCGCATCGGCGGCATCGCGGTCAACGAACTGCTCGAATTCACCCCCGACCCGGCGGCCTGCGCCGAGTGCTGCGAAGACTTCTCGCGCAGCGTCTACGGCAACGGGCATGCCAAGATGTACCGCGACATCGTGGCGTTCCTGACCGATGGCACGCCCTATCCGGTGAGCCGCGCCGACTGCCTGAGCACGATAAAGCTCCTGCATGCCTTCTACCGCTCCGACGAGGCGGGCGGCTGGGTCGACGTGGACAGCCCGGCGCAGTCCGCCCGCCTCGGACGGCCCGACGAGGCCCTGGCCGACCTCTACCGGACACCCTGTCCGGACAGCGACCGATGACCCGTCCCAGGAAATCCGTCCGCGCGACCCGACGAGAGCGACCCCGGCGCTCCGGCTGGATCGCCAACCTGCTGCTGCTTGCGGTCACCCTGGGGTCGACCCTGGCGGCGATGGACTACGCCGTGTTCAGGCTGTTCCACGCCGATCCGGGCCGCGTGCCGTCCGGCCTCTACGCGGCCGACTCGGCGCGCGGGTTCCGTCTCAGCCCGGGCTTCGTCGGTCGGGTCGCGACCACCGTCCCGTTCGACGTGTCGGTCAACGCGGAGGGCTACCGGGATCGCCCCTGGACGGCCGACCGGCCGTTCCGGGTCCTGGTGGCGGGGGATTCGTTCACTTTCGGATTCGCCGCTCCCTACGAGGACGGATTCGTCTACCGGGCCGAACAGGCCCTGGGCGACCGGGCCCGCACCTACAACGCCGGGGTCGGCGGCTACGGCGTGCCGCATGTCCTGGAGACCGTCCGCCGGGAATGCCCCAAGGTGCGGCCGCGTCACGTGGTCTACGCCTATTTCCTGAACGACACCCGCTGGGACAACATGCGGCTCGATTACGCATTGGTGATCGACGGCGAGCTGGTGCCCACCTACGACCGCGCCACGCAGAAAAAAATGTCGTCGGACGACATCCTGGAGCGCCTGGAACAGGCCCGCGAGGCGCCGCCGCCCAAATGGCTCGCGCACAATCCGCTGGCGCTCCACAACATCCGCCGCTACCTGTCCGAACGCAACGTCCATCCGCGCCAGCTCGCCGAACGGCTGTTCGGCGGCCAGGCCACGTCCGACTACCTGGCGCGCTACACGGTCTCGGACGATCCGGACCTTTACACCCCGCAGGCCACCGTCGCCGCGGCCCGCATGATCGGCCGCATGCGGCAGGCCGCCGAAACCTGCGGCGCGGGCTTCACCCTGCTGATCCTGCCCGGGCATGCCGAGGGCTATTACGGCATCGAGGAGCCGGCCACCGAACGGTTGCTGGCGGCGCTCGACGGCTGGGGCCTCGACATCCTGGACCTGCGCGCCGACGTGGAGCCGGGCACCGTGCTGGCCTTGGTCGGCGACGGCCACTACAACAAGGCGGCGGCGGCCTGGGTCGGGCAGCGCCTGGCCGAGCATCTGCGCGCCCTCTATCCGGACGATCCGGCCCCCGGACCCTCCGCCCCGCCCACTCCCCGGTGACCCCCAGGCCATGACTCCCTTGCGCGTTGGAATCGCCGGCTACGGCGTGGTCGGCAAGCGCCGCCATCACTTCATCCGGCAGCGCGACGACATGGCCGTCGTCGCCGTCTGCGACTGGGTGTTCGAGGACGACGGCGCGTTTCCCGACGGCATCGCCTATTTCCGCTCCTGGGACGATCTGCTGGCCCGCGACCTGGACGCCCTGTTCGTCTGCCTGACCAACGACGTGGCGCCGACGGTGACCGTCGCCGGCCTGGACCGCGGCCTGCACGTGTTCTGCGAGAAGCCGCCCGGCCGAACGGTCGAGGACGTGGAGCGGGTGATCGCGGCGGAGCGCCGGCATCCGCACCTGCGCCTGAAGTACGGCTTCAACCACCGCTACCACGACTCGGTGCGCGACGCCCTGGAGATCATCGAGTCCGGCCGCTTCGGTCGGGTGATCAGCATGCGCGGCGTCTACGGCAAGTCCAAGTTCATCAGCTTCGGCCAGGACTGCGACTGGCGGGTCGACCGCGCGGTGGCCGGCGGCGGCATCCTGCTCGACCAGGGCATCCACATGGTCGACCTGATGCGCCTGTTCGCCGGCCGCGAGTTCGCCGCCATCCACAGCTTCGTGTCCAACGACTTCTGGGGCCACACGGTGGAGGACAACGCCTACGCCCTGATGCGGACCGACGACGGCTGCGTGGCCTTCCTGCATTCCACGGCCACCCAGTGGCGGCACCGGTTCAACCTGGACATCACCCTGGAGAGGGGCGGCCTGATCCTGTCCGGGATCCTGTCCGGGTCGAAGAGCTACGGCGCCGAGACCCTGACCGTGATCCAGCCGCACGAGGACGACAAGGGCGACCCGCGCGAGGTGACCACCCGCTACAACCACGACCCCTCGTGGCCCGACGAGATCGCCGAGTTCGCCGAGGCGGTGCTGGGCGGCGGCGATATCCGCTTCGGAACCTCCGGCGATGCCCTGAAGACAATGCGCCTCGTCTATGATATCTACCGCGCCGACCCCGACTGGCAATCGCGCTGGAACCTGTGACCATGAGCCTGACCCGAGAGGACGTCTTCGCGCGCCTGACCCCGCTGTTCCGGGACACCTTCGACGATGACGACCTGGTGCCGACCGAGGATCTGTCGGCCCACGACGTGGAGGAATGGGACAGCCTCAGCCACATCCGTCTGGTGGTCGCCATCGAGGGCGACCTGGGCATCACGTTCACCACCGGCGAACTGGCCGGACTGGAGAACGTGGGCCAGATGGTGGACCTGATCCTCGCCAAGCTATGACCGCCCTGCCCGCCGTCGGGACCCGCCACCGCCTTGACTTCACGATCGACGCGGCGGCGATGGAGGCCTTCGCCAGGCTGTCGGGCGACCGCAACCCCCTGCACGGCGACGACGCCTTCGCGCGCGCCAAGGGATTCGACGGCCGGGTCGTCTACGGCGGCCTGATCGTCGCCCAGGTGTCGCGGCTGCTGGGCATGGACCTGCCGGGTCGCGACGGACTGTGGACCGGATTGAGCATGGATTTCCGCAAGCCGCTCTATATCGGCGAGCCGGCGACCCTGGACGCCGAGGTCACCGAGTCGAGCCCCGCCACCGGATTGGTCCGTCTCGCCTTCACCGTGCGGGCCGGCGACCGGACCCTCGCCAGGGGACGGGCCGAAAGCCTGCTGCGGCCATGACGGCCGAACGCGGCTGGGTCCTGGTGTCCGGCGGCTCCGGCGGCATCGGCCGGGCCACCGCGCGCCGACTCGCTGAGCGCGGCTTCGCGCCGATCGTCGGCTACGCCCGGAATGCGGCGTTGGCCGAGACCGTCGCGTCGGAGACCGGTGGCCGGGCGCTGCCGCTCGACCTCGCGGACGACGCGGCGATCGACGCCGCCGTCGCCGGGTGCGCCGAACGGGCCGACCCGCCGGCCGGGCTCATCCTCGCCGCCTCGCCGCCGCCGGTGGTCGCGCCATTGGGCAAGATCGCCGACGCGGACATGGCCGCCCAGTGGCGGATCAACGTGACCGGGCCGCGCCGCCTGCTGGCCGGGCTGGCCAAGTCCTGCTTCCGCAAACGCCGGGCGGGCGCGGTGGTCGGGGTGCTGAGCGCCGCCATGGGCGGCGGCCACGGCCGCCGGACGATGCCGAACATGGGCGCCTACGTGATCGCCAAGCACGGCCTAAAGGGCCTGCTCGAGTTGGCGGCGGCGGAGTATCCCTGGCTCAAGATCCAAAAGGTGATGCCGGGCTTTACCGAGACCGCCATGCTGGAGGCGTTCGATCCCCGGTTCCTCGACCTGATGCGGGCCGAGGCCCCGGACGGCCGTTTCGCCACGCCCGAGGAGGTGGCGCTGGGCATCGTGGCCGAGCTGGAAGGGTGATCCGGTGACCGATCCCGCCCGCCTGCCCTGGCTGCCGCCGCCGCCGGAGGCGTTCCGGGCCCGCTGCAAGGCCCTGGACGCCGCCGACGGTCCGGCCGGACCGGCGCTGGCCGGCCTGGCGGCCCATGCCCTGGACGGCAACCTGTTGACCCGGCTCGCCAAGTCGCTGCGCCAAGCGCGCGCCGCGGGGCGCGACCTGGCGCCGCTGCAACGGTTCCGCCTGGGCCTGCTGAGCAACGCGACGACCGACCTCCTGGTCCCGTTGCTGGAGGCCTCGGCGCTGCGGTTCGGGGTCGCCCTGGAGGTGATCGCGGCCCCGTTCGACCAGGCCGTGCAGCAGGCCCTCGACCCGTCCTCCGAGGTTCAGGCGGCGCGCCCCGACGCGGTGCTGCTGGCGCTCGACCACCGGGGCCACGGCATTCCCGAGGGCCTCCTCGACGATCCCGAGGCGACCCTGGCG
>JANQGL010000045.1 GCA_028277325.1 Magnetospira sp. | reverse complement strand
CGCCGCTGTCGGACGTCCGCGATCGGGTGGCCGCCGACTGGACGGCCGAGCGCCAGGCCGACGCCGCCAAGCGCGCCGCCGGGCGGCTGGCGGACTCGGTGCGCGGCGGCGCCAACATCTTCGCCGCCGCCTCCGAGGCCGGCACCACGGTCGTCAATACCGCGCCGTTCACGCGGCGCGGCGACGGCGTCGACCTTCCGCGCCCGCTGATCGAAGCCCTGTTCGCCGCCCGGCCGGGCGACGTGGTGACCGCGGAGGCCGCCGACGGCAGCGCCTATCTGGCCCGCCTCGGCAGGGTCGTGCCGCCAAATCCGCACTCGGCCGACGGGGCGCCGCAGCGCGCCGCGCTCGGCGATGCCCTCGCCGGACAGATCGGCGAGGACCTGATGGTGCAGTTCCTCAACGGTCTTCAGGCGAGCTACGGTGTGCGAATCAACCGGCGAGCCCTGAACGAGGCCCTGTGATGCAGGTCCAGCCCGCCTTCGCGCCGTTCGCCGAAACCTACGACGCCGACCGCCCGCAGGTCGCCTGGACCACCCTGGTCGCCGACCTGGAAACGCCGGTCTCCGCCTATCTGAAGCTGGCCGACGGGCGCAGCAATTCGTTCCTCCTCGAGTCGGTGACCCAGGGCACCAATCGCGGCCGCTATTCGTTCATCGGCCTGAAGCCGGACGTCATCTGGCGATGCCACGGGGAGCGCGCCGAGATCAACCGCCAAGCCCTGGTCGACCCGGACACCTTCGAACCCTGCCGGCTCGACAGCCTGGCCTCGTTCCGCGCCCTGATCCGGGACTCGCGGATCGACCTGCCGGAGACCCTGCCGCCGATGTCGGCCGGCCTGGTCGGCTACATGGCCTACGACATGGTGCGCCAGATCGAGACCCTGCCGGACACCAACCCGGACCCGCTGCAGATCCCCGACGGCATCTTCGTGCGGCCGACGGTGATCGCGGTGTTCGACAACATCGAGGACCTGGTCACCGTCATCACCCCGGTGTGGCCGGACCGCGGCAACATCTCGGCCGCCGCCGCCTACGACCTGGCGCGCGCCCGCCTGGCCGAGGCGGTGGCCGACTTCCAGCGCTCCCTGCCCTACCGGCGGGAACGGCCCGGCGACGTGCCGGGCCCGGGAGCGCCGCAGTCCAACATGACCCGCGAGCAGTTCCACCAGATGATCCACAAGGCCAAGGACTACATCCTGGCCGGCGACATCTTCCAGGTGGTGCTGTCGCAGCGATTCCGGCTGCCGTTCACCCTGCCGCCGATCGCCCTCTACCGGGCGCTGCGCCGGCTCAACCCGTCGCCCTACCTGTTCACCCTCGATTTCGGGCGGTTCTCCATCGTCGGGTCCAGCCCCGAGGTCCTGGTGCGGGTGCGCGGCGGCGAGGTGACGATCCGGCCGATCGCCGGCACCCGCCCGCGCGGCGCCACGCCGGCCGAGGACCGGGCCCTGGCCGAGGACCTGCTGGCCGACGAGAAGGAGCGGGCCGAGCACCTGATGCTGCTCGACCTGGGCCGCAACGACGTGGGACGGGTGGCCAGCGTGGGCACGGTCAAGGTGACCGAGGAGTTCGTGATCGAGAACTACTCCCACGTGATGCACATCGTCTCCAACGTGGTCGGCCGGCTCGACCGGGCGCGGGCCGACGAACTGGACGCCCTGTTCGGCGGCTTCCCGGCCGGTACGGTGTCGGGCGCGCCGAAAATCCGCGCCATGGAGATCATCGACGAACTGGAGCCGGAACGGCGCGGCTTCTACGCCGGCTGCATCGGCTACTTCGGCGCCAACGGCGACATGGACACCGCGATCGCCCTGCGCACCGCCCTGATCAAGGACGGCGTGCTCTACGCCCAGGCCGGCGGCGGCATCGTGTTCGATTCCACCCCCGAAGGCGAATACCAGGAAAGCCTCAACAAGGCCCGCGCCATCGTCCGCGCGGCCGAGGAAGCGGTGCGCTTCGCCAATCGGGACTGAAGGCCGGCTACCCCCTGGGCGAGAGTGTCGGGCGGCCGGACGGGCCACCGGCCGACGGCGGCGGCGGAGTGCCGCCTCCCGGCGTTCTCGCGTCGCCGTCGCTGAGGCCGTAGACCCCCCGGAAGCCGGCCAGCGGCTTGAAACGGTCGGAAATCCCGAGCACCGTCTCGGCGCCGCCAAGGAACAGCACGCCGTCGTTGGGCATCTGGCGGCTGATCCCCTCCAGCACCTTGGCCTTGGTCGGCTGATCGAAATAGATCAGCACGTTGCGGCAGAACACCACGTCGAACTGGCCGAGCGCCTTGAGATCGTGCAGCAGGTTGAACTCCCGATACTGCACCATGGCCCGCAGCGCCGGGTCGATGCGCCAGGAGTCCTCTTCTTTCTTGAAATACCTGACCAGCATTTGAATGGGCAGGCCGCGCTGCACCTCGAACTGCGAATAAAGGCCGGCCTTGGCCTTCTCCAGCATCTCGGTGGAAATGTCGGTGCCGACGATCTCGATCCGCCAGCCGGGCACCTTGGCCGACGCCTCCTTGACGATCATGGCCAGCGAATAGGGTTCCTGGCCGCTCGACGCGGCGGCGCACCAGATGCGCAGCGATTTCTTGGCCGCCCGCGCCTCGACCACCTGCGGCAGGACGGTGTCGCGGAACAAATCGAACGGCTTGATATCGCGGAAGAAGAACGACTCGTTGGTGGTCATCGCCTCGGTGACCTCCTTCAGCAACCGCGGATCGCGTCGATTGCGAAGGCTGGCGATGAGTTCCTCCAGGTCCTTGAGGCCTTTCTTGCGGGCCACCGGCATCAGACGGCTTTCCAGGAGATAGACCTTGTCCGGGCCGATCACCAGGCCGGACTCGCTCTTCAGAAGAGCCGCCATGAATTCGAAATCTGTCGGCTTCATCGGGGCCCCCTGTTGGCGAGTCGGATGATATGCGGCGCCAATTCGTCGATCGGCAGCACGGCGCTGCAAATGCCGGCCGACGCGGCGGCGCCCGGCATGCCCCACACCACGCTGGTCGCCTCGTCCTGGGCGATCACCGTGCCGCCGGCGTCGACGACCACCTGACCGCCCTTGGCGCCGTCGCCGCCCATACCGGTCAGCACCACCGCCAGGGCACGCGGCCCGTAAACGCCGGCCAAGCTGCGGAACAGCGGATCGACGGCCGGCCGGCAGAAATTCTCGGGCGGGTTCTGATTCAGCCGCGCCACCCGCTGCGACCCCTTCTTCTCCAGGACCATGTGGTAATCGCCCGGCGCCACCAGCACCTTTCCGGCGACCACCAGGTCGCCGTCCGCCGCTTCCTTGGCCTCCCACCCGGTCATCCGCTGGATGTGCTCGGCCAGGATGGTCGTGAAGGTGGCCGGCATGTGCTGGGTCACCACCACCGGGAGGCGCAGGCCGCCGCGCACCCCCTTGAGGACGGT
>JANQGL010000018.1 GCA_028277325.1 Magnetospira sp. | reverse complement strand
GAGGGGGCGATCCGCTCCAGGGTCGCCGGCAGGCCGGTGTCGGTCCAGTCGCCGGCCAGGATCAGGTTGTCCCATCCGCAGCGGGTCCCCGGCCGGCGCCGCGCCTGGGCCGGAGTCTGGGCGATGGTGGCCTGTTTCTCGGCCACCACGCGATGCGCCGGCAGGTCGGCGTCCGGCAGGCCGAGGGCCCGCCGCACCTCCGGCCAGACCGCCGCCGCCAGGTCGTCGGGGTCGCGGTCCAGCAGCGCGTCGGCGGCACTGATGGTCACCGAGGCCACGTCCTCGCGGGTGAACGCCCACTGGGCCAGCCCGCCGATCAATCCGACCAGGCGCGGGTCGCCGGCCGATTCGGGCAGCCGGTAATGGAGGTTGAGGATCGCCCGATGCTCGGTCGGCACGGTCAGGCCGGGCACCAGCTCGGCCGCCCGGCGTGGCGGCACCGCCAGCACCGCCGCGTCGCCCGGGCCCAGGTCCAGCCTGCGGCTCCCGAGGGTCAGGGCCGTCACCCGTCGTTCGGCGCCCTCGACGGCCCGGCAGCGGGTCCCGAACGCCACCTCCACCCCGCACTTGCGGAGCAGACTCACCGCCGGGTCGACCAGCGCCGGGCCCAGGCCGCACCGGGTCAGGCGCGGCCGGCAGGCCACCTCGCCGCGCCCGAAGGTTTCCGTCAGGACCGGCCACAGCAGGCGCGCCGAGGCCTCCTCGGCCGGGGTGTTCAGGACCGCCGCGGTCAGCGGCTCCCAGAACCGGCGGTACATCGGTCCGCCGGTTCCGACCGCCGCCGCCACGGTGGTGTCCGGTCCGGCGAACCACAGCCTCAAGGCGCCCAGATAGGACCACGGCCGGCTGCCCGGGACCCGCCGGCCGGAATCGAACAGCCAGTCCAGCCGCCGGCCCGGCCCCGGGGCCAGGCACCAGCGCTCGCCGGTCTCCAGGTCGAGGAACGGGAACTCGGCGCGCGCCGGTCCGGTGAGCTGGTCGATCGCGCCGATCGCCACCAGATAGGCATGGGCGTCGTCGTTGCCGCTCAGCAGCAGGTGGTTGCCGTTGTCGACGTCGCGCCCGATCACCGGGTCCGGATAGGTGCGGCAGCGGCCGCCGGCCCGCGGCGCGGCCTCCCAGACCGCCACCCGGACGCCGCCCAGCGCCAGACGCACCGCACAGGACAGGCCGGCCACCCCGGCGCCGATCACGTGGACGGTCACAGCAGCCCGTGCCGGACGCCGATCCACATCTTCTCGGCCTTGCTGAGGCGGACCCGTTCGTCGAGCCGCCGCCAGCCGCGCTTCAGGGTCCGCTGAAGGGTCTTGTGATAGACCTCCTTCATCACGAAGGCCGGTCGCATGCGCTCGGCGTCGCAGGCGGCCAGGGCCCGGCCGGCCGCCCGGTAGCAGGCGTCGGCCCACCCCGCCAGTTCGTCGCAGGGCCCGGCCAGGTTCGGGTGCGCCAACACCGCGTCCGGAGCCGCGGCATCGATGCCGTGGGACTGCAGCAGGTCGCGCGGCAGGTACAGGCGGTCGAGCCGCGCGTCGTCCTTGAGGTCGCGCAGGATGTTGGTCAGTTGCAGCGCCTTGCCCAAGGCCGCCGCCACCGGATCGCCGAGCGCGTCGTCGACCCCGAAGGTGCGGTTGGACAGCCGGCCGACCGCGCAGGCCACGCGGTCGCAATAGAGGTCGAGGGCCGCCGAGTCGGCGATCCGCACCGGTCCTCCGGCGTCCATCTGCATTCCCTCGACGATGGCCAGCAGGTCGCGCCGGTGCAGTCCGTGGCGCGCCACCTGCGGCACCAGGGCGCGGCCGACCGGGGTTTCCGGCGCTCCGTCGTAGACCCGGTCGATCTCGGCCCGCCACTCGGCGAGACGGCGCAGCTTGTCGTCGGGCGGTGCCGGCCCGTCGGCGACGTCGTCCACCTCGCGGCAGAAGGCGTAGATGGCGAACATGCCGTCGCGCCGTTCCTCGGGCAGCAGGCGCATGGCCCAATAGAACGAGGTGCCGGAGCGTTCGACCAGATCGCGGGCGTAGGCGGCGGGATCCGAGTCGGTGGCGGGGGATGGGGCGGTGTCTGTCATGGCGCTCACCGGTCAGGGCCTGTTGACAATCCGAGAGATCCGTCACGCCGGCTCGACCGGGCGCCGCCCCTTCCACGGGGTGGGGACGCCCATCCAGTGGCGGCGCGCCGCGTCGACGGTCATCAGCGTATACAGCAGCGCGGCGACCGGCAGCAACAGGCCGGACACCGGCTTGCCGCCATAGAGGCGCAGGGTCGGCGCGTAGGCCCGGGCCATCGCGATCCAGGCCGCCAGGCCAACCGCCTTGCCGACCCAGCCGGCGAACAGGATCGCCAGGACCGGCACCAGATAGACCAGGACCATCCCGGCCACGGTGGCGGCCAGCAGGCCCGGCGAATAGCCGAGCTGCGCGTAGGCGGTGCGGGTCACCATGCGCCAGACGTCGCCCAGCCTGTCGTAGGGGCGCAGGCTGCGCACGGTCTCGGTGAGCCCGAGCCAGACACGGCCGCGTCGGTGGATCAGCCGGCCAAGCGCCACGTCGTCGATCACCTCGTGGCGGAGCGGCTCCAGGCCGCCGGCGTCCTCCAGCACGGTGCGTCGGACCAGCATGCAGCCGCCGGCCGCCGCCGCCGTGCGGCGTGCCGAGTCGTTGACCCAGGCGAACGGATAGAGCTTCTGGAAAAAGAACACGAAGGCCGGAATCAGGAGTCTTTCCCAGCGGCCCTCGCAGCGCAGGCGGACCATCAGCGACACCAGGTCGCGGTCGTCGTCCAGCGCCTTGGCCACCAGGCGGCGCAGGCTGCGCGGGTCGTGCAGGATGTCGGCGTCGGTGAACAGCAGGTACTCGGTGCCCGGGGCCACCCGGTCGAGCTGCGCCATGCCCTGCGCCAGGGCCGCCGCCTTGCCGCTCCAGCCGTGGGACAGGGGCCGGCCCCGGACCACGTGCAGGCGCGGCGAGTCGCCGGCCGCCTTGGCCGCCGCCTGGGCGGTGCCGTCGCCGCTCTCGTCGTCGATCACGACGATCTGGAACGGCCCCGGATAGTCCTGGTCGAGCAGGCCGCGCACCGCCTTGCCGATCAGTTTCGCCTCGTCGCGCGCCGGGACCAGGGCGGCGACCGGCGGCCAGCGGCGGCGCCGCGTGACGTCGACGTCGACGTCGGCCAACCGCTGGTCGGCCCTCCAGAAGCCGCCGCGCAGGGCCAGCAGGTAGCCCCAGGCGGCGAGCGACCCCCAGGCCAGGAAACTCATCATCGTCCGATCCCTCCCCGCAAGGCGCCGCGCAGGCAGCAGACCGCGTAACCCGCCCTGCCCAGGGTCACCCGTTCGGCCAGCGGGTCGCGGCGCGCCAGATGGTGGGTCAGGGTGCGCGCGATGTCCAGGACGGCGCCCGCCTCCATGGCCAGGCGGCGGCTGTCGAGGCCCGCCGGCAGCCGCGCCGCGTCGGCCAACAGGGCGCGGGTGCCGTCCAGGCAGCGGTCGATCACCCGCCGCAGGGCCGGCGTCGCGGCGGCGCGCCCCAGGTCGCCGGCCGCGACCCCCTCGGCCGCCATCCAGTCGCCCGGCAGGTAGACCCGGTCGAGATCGCGGTAGTCGTCGCCGCAGTCCTGCAGGTGGTTGATCACCTGCAGGGCGGCGCAGAGGGCGTCCGACGGCGCGTAGCCGTGCGCCGAGCCGCCGTGCAGGTCGATCAGGTAGCGCCCCACCGGGGCGGCCGACAGCCGGCAGTAGGCCATCAGGTCGTCCCAGTCATGGTAGCGGTTCTTCACCGCGTCCTGCCTGAAGGCGGCGATCAGGTCCAGGCCGTGATCGATGGTCACCCCGCACCCGGCCAGGCTGCGGCGCATCGCGTGCCCGGTCGTGTACCGCGAATCGTCGGGGTTTTCGCCGCGCAGGGCGGCCGCGAACCCGTCCAGGCGGGCGATCCTGTCGTCGGCGGTCAGCGCCGGATTGTCGGCGACGTCGTCGATGGCGCGCGCGAACCGGTAGAACGCCGCCACGTGCGGACGCAGGACGGCCGGCAGCAGGAACGAGCCGACCGGGAAGTTCTCCGTGCCGGCGCCCTTGCCGGACGGCGTCTCGGCGGTCGCGGTCATGCCAGGGCCTCGGCCAGTCGGCGGCGCGCGGTCTCGGCGTCGGCCGGCCGGCCGGCCGGGTCCTCGGCCAGCAGACCGGCCACCCATTCGCTGAGGGGACGGCCGACCGCCGGGTCGATGTCGGCCAGCGCCAGTTTCCGCTCGTCGTCCGGCAGCCGCCCGCCGAGCATCCGGTAGGCCAGCCGGCCGACCGCGTAGAGATCGCTGCGCGGGTCGGCCGAAGCCGCGTCGGCCCGCTGCTCCGGCGCCGCGAATCCGGGCGGTCCGCCGCCGCTGCCGGGCGGGAACACGTCCCAGGCGGCGTCGCGCGCCATGCCGAAGCCGTCGATCAGGAGGCGCCCGTCGGCGGCCAGCCGCAACGCGCCGGGGGCCAGCTGGCGATGCACCACGCCGGCCGCGTGAATGGCCGCCAGGCCGGTCAGGAGCATGTCGAGCAGGTGCCCCGCGACGCCTCGGGAGAACCGCGCCGGGGCGCGCGACCGGCCGTCCGGGGCCGGCGTCCACAGGGCGTCGCGCAGCGACAGGGGAACCAGGGGAAACACCGCGAACGGCGCGTCCCCGTCGCCGTGCGCGGCGAGCAGCGGCATCACGTTGGGATGCGACAGCGCCCCCTGAATGCGGATTTCCTCGGCCAGGGCGCGCCGCATCAGGTCGACCCGGCCCGGCGCCGGCGGCATGCCGCCCTCGGCGACGAAGACGCCGAACCGCTTGATCACCACCAATGCCCGGTCGTCGGCCCGCAGCGCCAGATAGCGGGTGTGAAACGCCTGGCGGTCCAGGACGACGATCGGCGAAAGGGCGTGCTCGGATTGCATCGGCTCCTCGGAGACTCGGCCTCAGGCCCAGATGGTCGGTGCGTGGCGGCACGAAATCAACCGTCAAGCGGCGACAGGACGGTATCGCGCGGCGGTCGCGAGGCGTCGGGGTGCGGATGGTCGAGCGAATAATGCAGGCCACGGCTCTCCTTGCGGGCCATCGCGCAACGGATGGTGAGGTCGGCCACGGTGGCCAGGCCGCGCAGTTCCAGGAGGTCCGGGGTGACCCGGAAATTGCCGTAGTATTCGGCGATCTCGGCGTTCAGCATGTCGATCCGCCGCTTGGCGCGGGCCAGCCGCTTGTCGGTCCGCACGATGCCCACGTAGTCCCACATGAAACGCCGCACCTCGTCCCAGTTGTGGGCGATCACCACCTCCTCGTCGGAGTCGGTGACCCGGCTTTCGTCCCATTCGGGAAGCCCGGGCGGGGCCGGCGCCGCCGCCAGCGCGGCCTCGATGTCGTTCGCCGCCGCCTCGCCGTACACCAGGCATTCGAGCAGCGAATTGCTGGCCATCCGGTTGGCCCCGTGCAGTCCGGTGCAGGACACCTCGCCCACCGCGTAGAGGTTGTCCAGGTCGGTCCGCCCGCAGTCGTTCACCAGGATCCCGCCGCAGGTGTAATGGGCCGCCGGGACCACCGGGATCGGCTGCCGGGTGATGTCGATCCCGAATTCCAGGCAGCGCCGGTAGATGGTCGGGAAATGGGCGATGACGAAATCCGCCGGCTGGTGGCTGATGTCCAGATGCACGCAGTCGATGCCGAGCCGCTTCATCTCGTGGTCGATGGCCCGCGCCACGATGTCGCGCGGCGCCAGTTCGGCCATCGGGTGGAAGTCGTCCATGAAGCGGCCGCCGTCGGGGCGCAGCAGCCTGCCGCCCTCGCCGCGCACCGCCTCGCTGATCAGGAACGACTTGGCGCTGGGATGGAACAGGCAGGTCGGATGGAACTGCGCGAACTCCATGTTGGCGACCCGGCAGCCGGCCCGCCAGGCCATGGCGATGCCGTCGCCGGTGGTGCCGTCGGGGTTGCTGGTATAGAGATAGACCTTGCTCGCGCCGCCGGTCGCCAGGACCACGAAGCGGGCCCGGAACAGACTCACCCGGCCGGTCCGCGCGTCGAGCGCGTAGGCGCCCAGGCAGCGCTTGCCCTCGCCGCCGGTCTTGCGGTCGGTGATCAGGTCGATCACCGCGTGGTGCTCGAACACCGTCACCCCCGGGGCGGCGCGCAGCCGATCCTCCAGGGTCGCCTCGATGGCCGCTCCGGTGGCGTCGGAGACATGCAGCACCCGGCGGTGGCTGTGGCCGCCCTCGCGGGTCAGGTGGTATTCCAGGGAGCCGTCCTTGCGTTCGCGGCGGCTGAAATCGACCCCGTAGTCGATCAGCCGCTGCACCGCGCCGCGCGCGTTCTCGACCACCATGCGGACGACCTCCGGCCGGCACAGTCCGGCCCCGGCGGCCAGGGTGTCCTTCATGTGCGATTCGGTGGAGTCCTTGTCGTCGAGCACCGCCGCCACGCCGCCCTGGGCGTAGTAGGTGCTGGTCTCGCGCAGCACGTCCTTGCACAGCACCGCGACGCCGGCCCGGCCGGCCAGGTTGAGGGCCACGGTCAGGCCCGCCGCGCCGCTGCCGATCACCAGCACGTCATGGACCGGGCCGCTTGCATGGCCTCCGCTCATCGGACCTGCCAGTCCAGGCCGATGTCGACCGCCGGGGCGGACTGGGTCAGGCGGCCGACGGAAATGAAATCGACCCCCGTCTCGGCGATCGCGCGGACGGTCTCCAGGGAGACGCCGCCCGAGGCCTCGGTCCGCGCCCGCCGGTCGACGATGCCGACCGCGTCGCGCAGCATCGGCGGCGGCATGTTGTCCAGCAGCAGGATGTCGGCCCCGGCCTCCGCCGCCTCGCGCACCTGCGCCAGGGTGTCGCACTCCACCTCGACGGCGCGCCCGTCCGCCCCGGCGCGGGCCCGTCGGACCGCCTCGGCAACCCCGCCGCACACCGCGACGTGGTTGTCCTTGATCAGGATCCCGTCGTCGAGCCGCTGGCGGTGGTTGCGGGCGCCGCCCATGCGGGTGGCGTACTTGGACAGCGCGCGCAGGCCCGGCACCGTCTTGCGGGTGTCCAGCAGGACCGCCCCGGTGCCTTCGATTCGCTTCACGTAGGCGCCGGTCAGGGTGGCGATGCCGGACAGGAACTGCACCAGGTTGAGGGCCGTGCGCTCGGCCGTCAGGAGGCCGCGCGCCGGTCCGTCCAGGCGCGCCAGGGGGGCTCCGGCGGCAACCCGCTCCCCGTCCGTCGCCACCGTCTCGAAGCGGGCCTCCGGCACCACCCGCCGCACCACCTCGGCGGCGAACGGCAGTCCGGCCAGCACGATGTCCTGGCGCGCCACCATCACGCCGCCGAACCGGGCGTCGGCGGGGATCACCAGCCGCGACGTGACGTCCCCCTGCCCCAGGTCCTCGGCCAGGGCGGCGTCGATGACCCGTGCCGCCGACTCGTCCGGGGACTCCATCGCCGTCTCAGGCGGCGCGGGGCGCATCGGCCGGCCCGGACATGTCGAGCATCCGCTGCAACGGGGTCAGGGCGCGCCGCCGCAGGTCCTCCGGCAGGTCCACCGCCGGCGCGTCGTTGATCAGCGCCAGATAAAGCTTCTCCAGGGTATTCAAGGCCATGTGCGGGCAGTTGGCGCAGTCGCAGCGGCCGTCGGCGCCGGGCGCCGGAAGGAAGGTCTTGCCGGGCGCCGCCTTCTCCATCTGATGGATGATGTGCGGCTCGGTGGCGATGATGAAGGTGTCGCCGTCGGCCCGCTTCACGTAGTCGAGGAGCATGCGGGTGGACCCCACGTGATCGGCCAGGGCGAGGATCGGTTCCGGACACTCCGGATGCGCCGCCACCTTGGCCTCCGGATGGGCGACCCTCAGCTTCACCAGTTCGCGCTCGGAGAACAGCTCGTGGATGATGCAGGTCCCCGGCCACAGGACCATGTCGTCGCGTCCGGTGCGCCGCTTCACGTAGGCGCCCAGATGGCGGTCGGGGGCGAACAGGATCGGCTGGTCCCGCGGGACCTGGCGCACGATGGCCTCGGCGTTCGACGAGGTGACGACGATGTCGGACAGCGCCTTCACCTCGGCCGAGCAGTTGATGTAGGTCAGCGCCAGGTGGTTCGGATGCGCCTCCCGCCAGCGCCTGAAATCGGCCGGCCGGCAGGACTCCTCCAGCGAGCAGCCGGCGTCGGCGTCGGGAATCAGCACGGTCTTCCCGGGGCTCAGGATCTTCGCCACCTCGCCCATGAAGCGGACCCCGCAGAACACGATCACGTCGGCCTCGGTGGCCGCCGCCTTGCGCGACAGGTCCAGGGAATCGCCCACGAAATCGGCGATGTCCTGGATATCGCCGTCCTGATAGTAGTGGGCCAGGATGACCGCGTTGCGCTCCCGGCGCAGGCGGCCGATTTCCGCTTCCAGGTCCAGCGTGGGGTCGATGTCGGCCTCGACGCGGGAGTCCGCGCCGGCCGGCACGATGGTTGCCGTCATGTGAAATCTCCGCACGCCCTGCCCTTCCGGCGGGTCGTGCCGTTGATCGTCCCGGCATAAGATATAGAGGTGTTTGGGGGCCGGCTTCAATGCCTTCTCCGAACCGTCGCGGCGGGGTCGCGACGCCATCCGCAACCGTCGCGAGCCTCTTTGTCATGAAACTTTTACCAATACCACGTAATCAGCAAGCTTAAGTGGAACGGGGATCGTCCCGCCGGCAACCCTCCGCGGACGCCCAAGCGCGACTCAGGACCACATCCCATGGCGGTCAAGAGCAAAAGCATACGGCGCATCGACGCCGCGATCATGCAAAGCCTCCCGGTTCCGGTGATCCTGGTGAACCGGAGTCGGGAGATCGTGGAATACAACGAGGCCGCGGCGCCGCTGCTCAGCGCGCAGCCGCTCAACCGCGACCTCGCGCTGTCGCTGCGCCACCCGAAACTGCTCGACGCGGTCGACCTGGTGGTCGCCGGCAGCCCGATGGCGTCCGGCGAGTTCGTGATCCCGGCCCCGTTCTCGCAGACGTTCCAGTTCACCGTGGTGTCCCTGAAAGAAAAGAAATCGTCCGAATACGCGCGTGCCCTGCTGACCCTGAACGACATCACCTCGATCCGCGCCACCGAGCAGATGCAGGCCGATTTCGTGGCCAACGTGAGCCACGAGCTGCGGTCGCCGCTCTCGACCCTGATCGGATTCATCGAAACCCTGCGCGGCGTCGGCTGGGGCGACGACGAGGCGCGGGAACGCTTCCTCGCCATCATGGACACCGAGGCGCACCGCATGAAGCGGCTGATCGACGACCTGCTGTCGCTGTCCAAGGTGGAGGTGCGGGAACACGTGCGGCCCAGCGAATCGGTCGAGCTGGGCGCCCTGCTGCGCGAGGTGGTCGACACCTTCGCGCTGCGGGCCGAGAAGAAGAACATGCCGCTGAACCTGTCGCTGGCCGACGACCTGCCGCCGATCGTCGGCGAGCTGGACGAACTGGCCGAGGTGTTCACCAACCTGATCGACAACGCCCTCAAGTACGGACATCAGGGAACCCCGGTCCAGGTCGCCGCGACCCCGGTCGCCTGGGTCCCCTATCGCGGCACCGGCGGTGTCGCGGTGAGCGTTCGCAACGAGGGCGACGGGATCGCCCCCGAGCACATCCCGCGACTGACCGAGCGGTTCTACCGCGTCGACAAGGGGCGCTCGCGCGACCTCGGCGGCACCGGACTGGGCCTGGCCATCGTCAAGCATATCGTCAACCGGCACCGCGGCCGCCTGACCGTGAGCAGCGTCGAGGGCAAGACGACCACCTTCACGGTCACCCTGCCGGCCCGCATCGGCTCCTGACGCGGGGTCGCGAAGCTTGTTGCGGACATGGACCAATCGCTGACCTGTCTATGTCACAAAGCTGTAAGGTCTCTGTCATAAATGTTTTGCCGCGCGATTTTATCATCCGGCCGTTCCCGGAGGGCCTTTACGGCACTTTTTTCAAACCCAAAACGTAGAGAGAGATTTCCATGCTCAAGAGAAGCATCGCCCTGGCGGCGGTGATGGCGGCCACCCTGGCCGGCACCGCAGAGGCCCGCGATCAGATTCGTATCGTCGGATCCTCCACCGTGTATCCCTTCGCCACCACGGTCGCCGAACAGTTCGGCAAGACCACCAGCTTCAAGACCCCGGTCATCGAATCGACCGGTTCGGGCGGCGGCCTGAAGCTGTTCTGCGCCGGCGTCGGCATCGAGCACCCGGACATCACCAACGCCTCGCGCGCCATCAAGCCGTCCGAGATCGAGACCTGCGCCAAGAACGGCGTCACCGACATCACCGAGGTGAAGGTCGGCTACGACGGCATCGCCCTGGCCAACGCCAAGAGCGCGCCGCTGATGAGCATCACCCGCCGCCAGTTGTTCCTCGCCGTGGCCGCCACGGTTCCGAATCCGGACGGCTCCGAGACCCTGGTCGACAATCCCTACACGACGTGGTCGGAAATCGATCCGTCGCTGCCGGACACCCGGATCGAGGTTCTCGGCCCGCCGCCGACCTCGGGCACCCGCGATGCCTTCGCCGAACTGGCCATGGAAGGCGGCTGCAAGACCTTCGACTTCATCAAGGCGATGAAGAAAACCGACAAGAGCAAGTACAAGGCGGTCTGCCACGGCGTGCGCGAGGACGGCGCCTACGTGGAAGCCGGCGAGAACGACAACCTGATCGTCCAGAAGCTGGAAGCCAACCCGGACGCCTTCGGCATCTTCGGTTACTCGTTCCTCGACCAGAACTCGGACAAGGTTCAGGGTTCGGTCATCGACGGCGGCGAGCCGACCTTCGAGAACATCGCCTCCGGCAAGTACGCGGTTTCGCGTCCGCTGTTCTTCTACGTCAAGAAGGCGCACGTCGGCACCATCCCGGGCATCCGCGAATACCTGGCCGAGTTCACCTCGGACAAGGCCTGGGGTCCGGAAGGCTACCTGGCCGACAAGGGCCTGGTTCCGATGCCGGAAGCGGAGCGCAAAGGCTACCGCAATGCCGCGATGAACCTGACCAATAACCTGGAATAACATCAGCCGATGAAACCGGCGGCCAACTCCGAGGCCGCCGGTTTCCGATACTATGCGCATCATTTTTTTACTCTTGGTACCCTCCGACGCCGAATAACTGGCGCTCACCCCTTTCGGGCAGGACCCAAAGATGCAGACTTTCGTTCTTATCCTCGCGGTTGGCGCGCTGATCATGATCGGGTTTCAGGTCGGTCATCGGCGATCGGTCGCCATTGTGGGCGGCAAGGCCAGCCAGTTGCATTCCCTTCCCGGCTATCACGGCTTCTATATCGCGCTCTGGTGCGCCATTCCGGCGCTCATGGTCATGGCCGCCTGGCTGATCATGGAGCCGATCCTGCTCGACAGCGCGGTGATGGCGTCGCTGCCGGCCGAGTTCACGGCGAACAAGACCGACGCCCAACTCAGCCTGATCCTCAACGACATCCGCAACATCGCCGCCGGCAATATCGCCAGCGAGCGAAGCGAGGTCACCGTGCTGGCGGCGCAACGCTACGCGGAGTGGAAACAAGCCAGCCTGATCGCCCGCGTGATCGCGGTGCTCGCCGTCGCGGCGGCGGCCATTGTCTACGCGCGGCAACGGATCCGCCCCGAACTGCGGGCCCGCAACGCGGTGGAGAACGTGATCAAGACACTGATGATCCTGTGCTCGCTGATCGCCATCCTGACCACCGTCGGCATCGTTCTTTCGCTGCTCTTTGAATCGGGCCGCTTTTTCGAGAAGGTTCCGTTCACCGATTTCCTGTTCGGGATCGAATGGTCGCCGCAGACGGCGTTGCGCAAGGATCAGGTCGGGTCCTCCGGCGCCTTCGGCGCCATTCCGCTGTTCGGCGGCACCTTCCTGATCTCGCTCATCGCGCTGTGCGTCGCCGTGCCGATCGGCCTGATGACGGCGATCTACATGGCCGAGTACGCCTCCAGGAAAATCCGGTCGGCCGTCAAGCCGGTGGTCGAGATCCTGGCCGGCGTGCCGACCGTGGTCTACGGGTTCTTCGCCGCCCTGACCGTGGCGCCGCTGTTCCGGGACACCGGCGCCGTGTTCGGAATCGGCATCTCGTCGGAAAGCGCCCTCGCGGCCGGCGTGGTGATGGGGATCATGATCATCCCCTTCGTGTCGTCGTTGTCCGACGACGTGATCAACGCGGTGCCGCAATCGATGCGCGACGGGTCCTACGGGCTCGGCGCGACGCGGTCCGAGACCATCCGCAAGGTGGTCCTGCCGGCCGCCCTGCCGGGCATCGTCGGCGGCGTCCTGCTGGCCGCCTCGCGGGCCATCGGCGAGACCATGATCGTGGTCATGGCGGCCGGTCTGGCCGCGAACCTGACGGCCAACCCGTTCGAGGCGGTGACCACCGTCACCGTGCAGATCGTTACCCTGCTGGTCGGCGACCAGGAGTTCGACAGCGCCAAGACCCTGGCCGCCTTCGCGCTCGGTCTGGTCCTGTTCTGCATCACCCTGCTGTTGAACGTCATCGCCCTGCACGTGGTCCGCAAGTACCGCGAACAGTACGAATGACCCCAAGCGAGGCAACCATGAACACGACAACCTCCGGCGCGACGCGGGACAAGGTCGCGCGCTCCTTGAAGCGGCGCTACGCCGCCGAGAAGCGGTTCCAGGCCTACGGGATCGCGGCGATCGCCCTTGCCCTTATGATGATCCTGACCCTGTTCGTGACCATCTTCGGCACCGGCTACACCGCATTTTGGCAAACGATGATCAATCTGGAGGTGACCCTGTATCCGCAGGACATCGATCCCGACAACAGCCGGGACGCGGCGGCCGGGATGATCGCGGCGGCGCGGGCCAAGGGCATCGGCCTCGACGGGGACGCCCACCTTCTCGACCCGCGGACCGCCAAGCAGCAAGCCCTCGAGTCCGACATCGCGACCCTCAGCGAGCTGGCCCTCGGCCGGCCGATGACCGCCGACAACCCGGAGCTGATCGCCTTTCTGAAGGACAGGTTCCTGCCCGCCAACATCGGCGACGAGGCCCTGGTCAAGGACAGCCTCGCGACATGGCTCGGCAACGAGGCCGGCGCCTTCAACCGGGCGATCCAGTCGGCCGACTACCTGCGTCCGGTCAAGCAATCGATCAGCGACCTGTTCCCGGAGGTCACCGGCCGGCGCGACAAGCGATCCCTTTACGAAATCGTCAGCCCCGGCGCCACCTACGTCCTGCGCGACATGGTGCTCGACAACCCGGACCTGATCGGCCAGCGAATCTCGGTGACGGTGCCGATGTCGGACGACATCGATCAACTCGAAAAGGGCGCCATCAAGGCCGAACTCCCGGAGTCCGCGCGGCGGGTCAAGGACAACCAGATCGCCTGGTTCGAGCGACTCAAGGACCGCGGCCTGATCGAGACGACCTTCAACACCACCCTGTTCACCGCCGGCGATTCGCGGGAGCCGGAACTGGCCGGCATCTGGGGCGCCGTCGTGGGGTCGTTCTTCACCCTTCTGGTGACCCTGCTGCTGTCGTTTCCGATCGGGGTGGCGGCCGCCGTCTACCTGGAGGAATTCGCGCCGACCAACTGGCTCACCGACCTGATCGAGGTCAACATCAACAACCTGGCGGCGGTTCCGTCGATCGTGTTCGGTCTGCTCGGCCTCGCGGTGTTCCTGAACTTTTTCGGCATGCCGCGCTCGGCGCCGGTGGTCGGCGGTCTGGTCCTCACCCTGATGACCCTGCCGACCATCATCATCGCGTCGCGCGCCGCCCTGAAATCGGTCCCGCCGTCGATCCGCGAGGCGGCCCTGGGGATCGGCGCGTCGAAGATGCAGAGCATCTTCCATCATGTTCTGCCGCTCGCCATGCCGGGCATGCTGACCGGCACCATCATCGGGATGGCCCAGGCGCTCGGGGAAACGGCGCCGCTGCTGATGATCGGCATGGTCGCCTTCATCGTCGACATTCCGGGCAGCCCGTTCGACTCGGCGACCGTGATGCCGGTGCAGATCTATCTCTGGTCCGACAGTCCGGAACGCGCGTTTACCGAACGCACGTCAGCCGCCATCATGATCCTGTTGGCCTTCCTGGTTTTCATGAACGCCGCCGCCGTCGTGCTGCGGAAACGCTTCGAACGTCGCTGGTAGGAGGAATTCCGTGAGCACTGAACAGCGCCCCGTCCCGACACCGACCATCGGCATCCCGCTGATGACCGACGGCACGCCGAAGGTCGCGGCCCGCAATGTCAACGTCTACTACGGCGACAAGCATGCCATCCGCGACGTGTCGATGGACATCTCGCAACGCGAGGTGACCGCCTTCATCGGCCCGTCGGGATGCGGCAAATCGACCTTCCTGCGCTGCCTCAACCGCATGAACGACACCATCGACATCTGCCGGATCGACGGCCGGATCGCGATCGACGATCGGGACATCTACGACCGCAAGATGGACGTGGTGCAGTTGCGTGCCCTGGTCGGCATGGTCTTTCAGAAACCGAACCCGTTCCCGAAATCGATCTTCGAGAACATCGCCTACGGGCCGCGCATCCACGGCCTGGTCGACCACAAGAGCGACCTCGACCAGCTGGTGCAAAGCAGCCTGGAACGGGCCGGCCTCTGGAAGGAGGTCAAGGACCGTCTCGACCAGCCGGGAACCGGGCTGTCGGGCGGCCAGCAGCAACGCCTGTGCATCGCCCGCGCGATCGCCGTTCAGCCGGAGATCATCCTGATGGACGAACCCTGCTCGGCCCTCGACCCGATCGCGACGTCGATCGTCGAGGACCTGATCGACGAGCTGCGGGCCAGCTACACGATCGTCATCGTCACCCACTCGATGTCGCAGGCCGCGCGCGTATCCCAGAAGACGGCCTTCTTCCACCTTGGCGACCTGGTCGAGTTCGACGAAACGGAAAAGCTGTTCACCAATCCTCAGGAACAGCGTACGCAGGATTACGTCACCGGCCGCTTCGGCTGACGCCCGGACGGACCGGACGAAGGAGAGCAGAGATGCCGCAAGAACCGCATAAGGAACACACCATCCGCTCCTTCGAACAGGAGCTGAAGGTTCTCGAGAACTCGATCGCCCAGATGGGCGGCCTGGTCGAGGCCCAGTTCTCGGATTCCATCCTCGCCCTGGTGCGCAGCGACACCGAGCTGTCCACGCAGGTGCTGGAGCACGACCACCGCATCGATGCCCTGGAGCGCGAGATCGATCACCAGACCCTGCGCATCCTGGCACTGCGCCACCCGCACGCCGACGACCTGCGGGCGGTGATCGCCGCCCTCAAGGTGGCGAGCACCCTGGAACGGATGGGCGACTACGCCAAGAACATCGCCAAACGCACCCTCGCGATCGCCCAGGCACCCAGCTTCTCGGGGCCGATTTCCACCATCTCGCGGATGGGCACCCTGGTCCAGGAGATGGTCAAGAACGTGCTCGACGCCTACCTGACCCGCGACGTGCAGATGGCCGAGGACGTGTGGCGGCGCGACGAGGAGGTGGACCGCCTGCACACCTCCCTGTTCCGGGAACTCCTCACCTACATGATGGAGGACCACCGCAACATCACCGCCTGCACCCACCTTCTGTTCATCGCCAAGAACCTGGAGCGGATCGGCGACCATTCCACTTTTATCGCCGAGCAGGTACATTTCCTGGTGTCGGGTCGCCTGCCGACCGAGGAACGGCCGAAGAGCGACGAGACCAGCACCGTGGTGGTGTCCACCGACCAGCCGTGATCGCCGCGCGGAAAACGAGGACCGACGGATGAAGCCGTTGATTCTGATTGTCGAGGACGAGACGCCGCAGGCCGAGGTGCTGCGCTACAACCTGGAGAAGGCCGACTTCCGGACCTCCGTCGCGGTGTCCGGGGAGGAGGCCCTCGTCAAGGTGGACGAGGAACAGCCGGACCTGGTCGTCCTCGACTGGATGCTGCCCGAGCTGTCGGGCCTGGAAGTCTGCCGGCGGCTGCGCGCCAACAAGGAAACGCGCGGCCTGCCGGTCATCATGCTGACCGCGCGCGGCGAGGAAGGCGACAAGATTCGCGGCCTCGATTCCGGCGCCGACGACTACGTGGTGAAGCCCTTCCTGCCCAGCGAGATGGTGGCCCGGGTGCGCGCGGTGCTGCGCCGCGCCCGTCCGTCGCTGGCCGAGGACCATCTGGAGTACGGCGACATCTCGGTCGATCTCACCGAGCACAAGGTCACCCGCGGCGGCCGCGCGGTGCACCTGGGGCCGACCGAGTTCCGCCTGCTGACCACGCTGATGGAACGGCCGGGCCGGGTGTTCTCGCGCGAGCAGCTCCTGGACCTGGTGTGGGGGCGCAACATCCACGTCGAGGAGCGCACCGTGGACGTCCACATCCGGCGCCTGCGCAAGGCCTTGAACAACGAGCGGATGCCCGACCTGATCCGCACCGTGCGCGGGGCCGGCTACTCGCTCGACCTGGAAAAGACCTGACCTCTTGCCTCGCGCCGCCCATGGGCTACCTTGTGGGCAGACCGCAGGAAGGAGATGACCGTCATGAAACGTTCCCGTCGCGTCGCCCTGGTCCTGATGGGGGCCGGCGCCCTGTCCCTCGCCGCCTGCGGCGAGAAGGAAACCGAGGTCGGCGTTTTCGAGAGCCTCGACCAATGCCTGGACACCCCCGGCATGACCCGCGACCAGTGCGCCGACGCCCTTTCCGCGGCCCGGGCGCAACACGCCCAGGTGGCCCCGAAATACACCTCGACCGCCGACTGCGAGGCCGATTTCGGGGCCGGACAGTGCGAGCAGGCGCCCTATCAGACGACCAGCGGCGGCTCGGTGTTCATGCCCCTGATGATGGGATTCATGATGGGCCAGATGATGGGCCGCATGGGCCAGCCCCTGTACCGCTCGGCCGATGACCGAGGCACCTGGCGCACCGCCGACAACCGCACGGTGGGCCGCGGCACCGGGGTCATGCGCGCCCCCGCCTCGGTGACCAGGACGCCCTCGGTAAAGACCAGCACCGTCTCGCGCGGCGGCTTCGGCACCCGCGCCCCGCAGATGGCGCGCACGCCGACGCGCAGCTTCGGCGGCTGATGGAGCGCGTCGCCTCCCGCCCGCGCGACGACTGGCCGGCGACCGCCGAGCGTCACGGCTTCACTTTCCACAGCGTGGGCGGCAAGCCAA
>JANQGL010000454.1 GCA_028277325.1 Magnetospira sp. | reverse complement strand
GTCCGTCGGCGTCGGCCGCCTGGCGCCCCGACAGGTAGGCGACCCGCAGGGCGGCGGCACCGAGGCCCCGCGCATAGGCGGTTTCGTACCACCGCCGCGCCGCGTCCGGATCGCGCGCCACCCCCTGCCCGTGCTCCAGCATCACGGCGTAATTGTAGGCGGCGCGCGTGGCGCCGGCCTCGGCGGCGCGGCGGGTCCAGCGGGCGGCCAGCGCCGGATCGCGGTCCACCCCCACGCCATCGGCATAGAGTCGGGCCAGCCGCATCTGCGCCGGCAGGTAGCCGCGTTGCGCCGCCTCCGTGTACCAGCCCACCGCCGCCGCCGGATCGGCCGTCACCTGGATTCCCTGCTCCAGCCGCACCGCGTACAGGAACATGATCTTGGGGTCCCCGGAACGCACCGCCTTCTCGTACCAGTCGCGCACCTCGGCCGCGTTGCGCGGCGCCGGCGGCACCGCGCCGGCGGCCTGGGCGGCGGCCGGATCGGCGACCCCGCCGATCAGGACGGCAAGACCGAGGACTGTCCGCGATATCCGACTCGACACGACCATGACTTTCTCTTGTCGAAGGACATTCTACGCCCGTTCGCGTGTAGATGGAACTTTCGTGCCGAGTCCCGGAAAGCGCCGACCCGGCAGGATCTGCCGGATCGTCCGCGCGACCCTACAGCGGATTCACGCGGTTAGTCGTCCCGGCCGGTCCGCACCAGGGTGCCGCCCTCCGGCAACGGCTCCGGGGCGATCACGTAGCGGTCGACCGGAGCCGGCGGCTGCGGCTCCGCAACCGCCTCCTCCGCCGGCGCGTCGTAGCGACTGGGGTGCGCCCCGTAATAGTTCACCATCCGCCGGGAATCGCGGTGAACCGGCTCGCGGTGACAGACCGTCTCGGCAAGGGTCCGATAGCAATAGATGGGTTCGTAGTCGTAAACCCCGGCCTCGTAGCCGTCGACATAGCCGCAGCCGCCGAGCGCCGAAAGCAGAACCAGCGCGGGAACGAAGTGCCGCCGGGTCATGGTCCGGATCTCCCTGTTGTCCGGACACGGCGAAGCAAACGGCGGGCCAACGCCGGTCAGGGCGCCTCGACCGCCCGCCAGGTCTCCACCCACAGGGTGGTCGGCCCCATGTGGCCGGTCGGCGTCACCCCGGACAGCCAGCTCGGCAGCACGTGCGCCTCGGCCCGAAAATAGAGCGGCAGCACCGGCAGATCGCGGGCGTAGATCTCCTGCAGCCGGTGCCACATCCCGGTGCGCCGCGTGACGTCCAGTTCGACCTCGATCCGCTCGACCAGGTCGTCCATCTCCGGGTCGGCGTAGCCGGTGTAGTTCTGGCCGGCCCAGTTGTTGGCCTGGCTGGGGATGCTGTCCGAATGCAGGGTCGAGCGCGGCACGTTCTCCGGCGACGAGATCCAGGCATACATCACCATCCCCGGAAACCGCCGGTGGGTCAGGGTCTCGCCGAACAGCACCCGGGCCGGCTGGTTGCGGATCGTCACGTCGATCCCGGCCGCCTTCCATTGCGCCTGCAGCACCTGCTGCACCAGTTCCCGGGTCCGGTTGCCGGCCGTGGTCATGATCTCCAGGCGCAGCGGCGCGCCCCCGGCGTCGCGGCGCAGGCCGTCCGGACCCGTCCGCCAGCCGGCGGCGTCCAGCAGTTCGGCCGCCGCCTCCGGGTCGTGCGGGGCCGGCGGCAGGGACTCCAGGCGCACGTGATCCAACGGACTGACGCTGGTCGCCGCCACCGGCTGCCGGCCGTCGAACAGGCGCTGGCTGATCGCCGCCCGGTCGAGCGCCAGCAACAGGGCGCGGCGCACCCGGCGGTCGGCCAGGATCGGGTTGTCGAGATTGAGGTCCACGTGCTCGTAGACCAGGCCGGGGCGGTACACGAACCGGAACCGGTCGCCGTGCCGCGCCTCGAAGGCCAGCGCCTGATCGAGCGACAGCCCCAACTCGCCGGCGATCATGTCGATCGCCCCCGACAGCAGGTTGGCCTCCAGGGCCGCGGTGTTGGCGATCACCCGCACCACGAGGCGCGTGAAGGCCGGCGGGTCGCCGTACCAGGTGGGGTTGGGCACCAGCACCACGTGCTGTCCCGGCACCACCTCGGCGATCCGATAGGGCCCGAAATAGAGTCCCGGGTGGGTGGTGTCGGTGTCGAACGTCGTCGCCTTGCGATAGGCCGCCGGATCGGCTTCGAACACCGCCCGTTCCAGGTGCGCCGGCAGCAGCCGGAAGTCGTTGATCGCGTTGTAGTCGAAGGTGACGCGATCGAAATGGAACGTCACCGTCTTCGAGTCGAGGACGTCGATCGCGAGGATGGTCCGGTAGAGCTCCATGTTGTCGACGCCGCCTTTCGGATGCCGGCCGACTTCCCAGGTGAACCGCACGTCCTCGGCCGTCACCGGCACCCCGTCGCCCCAGGTCGCGTCCGGATGGATGCGATAGGTGACGGCGATCCCCGGCCTCCCGTCCGGGGTGGTCTCGCGGACCGCGCCGCCGTTGTCCAGGGTCGGCAGGGACACGCAGAGGAAACAGACCAGGGTCCAGTCCGGATCGAAGGCGGTGAACGGCCGCCGGGTCATGGCCAGGATGTAGCTCTTGGCCATCGCGGCGTCGAAACTGGGATGGAAGGTGGTCGGAAACTGGGCGATGCCGATGGTCAGGCCGTCCGGCGGCGCCGCGCGGAGCGCCCCGCCGCCCAGCAGCCCGGCGAGGAGCGCGGCGACGCAAGCAACGCGGCGCGCCCCGGTCACGCTTCGGCTCCGCGCCCGCCGTGCGCCTCCGACCAGGCGATCGGGTCCTCCAGGAACGTCTTCACGGCGCCGATCACCTCCGGGCCGAAATGCCCGTCTTCTTCCGCCACGTGCAGCACGTCCCACCAGTTGGCCAGGTGGTGCAGGTCCACCCCGACATTCTCCAGCGCCTGTAGGGCGCCCGGGAACACTCCGTAGAAGAACACCACGAAGGCGTGGTTGACCTCCGCGCCGGCCGCCCGCAGGGCGTTGACGAAATTGATCTTGCTGCCGCCGTCGGTGGCCAGGTCCTCGACCAGCAGGACGCGCTGTCCATGCCTGAGGTCGCCCTCGATCTGGGCGTCGCGGCCGAACCCCTTGGGCGCCTTGCGCACGTACTGCATGGGCAGGCCCATGCCGTCGGCGATCCAGGCGGCATAGGGAATGCCCGCCGTCTCGCCGCCCGCCACCGCGTCGATCGCGGCATGCCCGACCGAGCGCTCGATGAGATCGACCGCGAGGCCGGTGATGCGCCGCCGGGCGCGCGGGTAGGAAATGATCTTGCGGCAGTCGATGTAGACCGGGGACGCCCAGCCGGCGGTCAGCCGGTACGGATCGGCCGGACGGAAGTTGACGGCGGCGATTTCGAGCAGGATGCGCGCCACCAGGGCGCCGGTTTCCTTCTGGCTCGGCGAACGGTCCACATGCAGCATCGGCGGATCCCCTTCATGCAAGCGTCACGTTCCAGTGTCCCGAATCCGGAGCGCGCTGCATTATGGGGCGGGCGCTTTCGAACTTCGGATCCGATGAGGACACCAGGTAGACTTTTGAGTCTCGTGTGGTTTCGGAGTCGACGTTCGCCACGGAGTCGACCCCGAATAATGCCGCGAACTTCGAACCCATCACGTTAGCGCACTTCGCGGGACTCCGGTATCCCTTCGTCGGGAAAAGACGCCGCGTCACCCCTCCGTCGACGGGACCGCCTTGAAGACACAGCGGAACCGGCTGCCGACGTCCGGTTCCGAGTCCACCCAGATATGGCCGCCATGCGCCTCGGCGATCAACCGGCACTGCGCGAGGCCGATCCCCGACCCGTCCGAATGATCCGACGAAAGGCGCTGGAAAATCTCGAAAACCCGCTCGCTGTTTTCGGGCGCGATGCCGAGTCCGTTGTCGGCCACCTCGACGACCACGATCGCGTTCTCCGTTTCGGCGCTCACCGTTACCTCCGGAACGCGGTCCGGATGCCGGTAGCGGATGGCGTTGCCGATCAGGTTCTGGAACAGGCGGACAAGCTGGCTCATGTCGCCGACCACGCGCGGCAACGGCGACACCTCCACACGGGCGCCGGATTCCTCGATGGTCAGCCGCAGATTGGCCATCGCGAGGTCGACCGCGTCGGCCAGCGCCACCGGGGCCAGGTCCGGCTGCTGGCGCGACAGGCGCGAGTAGTCGAGCAGGTCGAGAATCATGCGCCGCATGCGTTGCGCGCCGTCCGCGGCGAACGACAGGAATTCGGCGGTGCCTTCGTCGAGCCTGTCGCCGAGCCGAAGACGCAGCAGATCCATGTAGGAGATCACCATGCGCAACGGCTCCTGAAGGTCGTGCGAGATGGCATAGGCGAACTGGGTCAATTGCCGGTTCGAGGCGGCCAGGGCCCGGTGGCTCGCCTTGAGCTCCTCCTCGATCCGCTGTTGCTCGGTGATGTCGGTGAAGCTCACCACCAACTCGCTCTGGCTGGTCTCGAGCGGCGCCGCGCGGATCTGGAACGCGTGCCTCTCGTTGCTCAACCGGTGCCGCATGACGGCCTTCAGAACCCGGCCGTCCTTGGAACTGCGAAAGACCTCCTCGAGCCAGCGGCTCCGCGTCGGCGGCACCAGCCCGTCTCCCGGCATGAAGAACTCGCACACGCAGGCGTGGAGCCGGGAGAAGGCGGCGACGCTGGGGTACCCGAAAAAGTCCAGCGCACGCTTGTTCATGTTCACGACGTGGACGTCGCGGATCACCAGCAGCAACGCCGACTGGGTGTCCAGGATGTGTTCGATCAGGCGCGCCCGTTCGGCGGCGGCGTGGCGGTTGATCCTGGCGACCACGAGAACGGTCAGCGCAAACACGCCGAACAGGATCACGAAACCGGCCGCCACCATCCCCATGTTGCGGCGTGCGGTCGCCATCACTTCGGATCGCCGCCGGTCCTGGATCGCCGACAGGTCGTCGATGTAGATGCCGCTGCCGACAATCCACGACCATGGTTCGTAGAGCCGAAAGTACGACAGCTTTTGCGCCGGCTCGCCGGTCGACGGCTTGTTGAACCAGTACCGGGAAAAGGCCGCGCCCTGCGCTTTCAGGTCGTCGAGGACCCGGGCGTAGAAGCGCCGCCCCCGGTCGTCCACGAAATCGCGCGTTATCCGGCGTTCGATTGCGAACACGGGATTGGTGTTGAGCAGCATCCACCCCTCGTGGTCCAGTCCGTCCGGGATGCCGATGACCCACATGTAGTCGTCGGGATGATTCTGGAACGTGATACCGGCAAGGCGTTCGAGAGTCTCGCGCTGCGTGAACGCCCGGATATCCAGGTCCGAAACGGCGGCCCCGAGGACCAGGTCCAACCCCTCCGGACGCCGAAGTTGCAGGAACAGGGCGCGCGGAGAATCGACCGTCCCCCCGGGCAGCGGCAACTCCAGGAACCGGCCGGCCGCATCGGCGTCGGCGGCGGTGTTGCGGAACGCCGGGCTGCCGGCCAGCCCGTCGGCCACCCGGTCGTCCCAGGCCGACCCGTCATGGACCGGGATCACGGCACCGGTCCCGTCGACCAGAAACAGCGTGGTTGTTTCATTGGGCGCCAGGAATCCGCGCACCCGCCCGGCCAACGCCGCGGCCGGCTCGGCGGTCCCGTCGTCCGCCAGCCGGGTCAGGCTTTCCAGCAGATGCACCTCGTGGACGAGAAAGCTCCGGGTCCGAACGAGCGACCGGTCGTCGGCCAGCCGGATCAGCTCGACCAGGGTCTCCAGGCGCTCCTTCAGCAAGCCCCGGCGCTTCGACAGTTCCTGCTGGTGCACCCGGGCGATGTCCTGCAGGGCTTCGTCGCGATAGGTCAGGGTGACGAACAGGGCGAGGCCGACGGTCACCCCGAGGGCGACCAGGAAAAGGCCGCCGATGAGAAACAGCGATCGCCGCTCGGTCCGAGGCGTCCGGGTCATGGCCCCGCCTCGACGACCGAACCGGCGTCAGTGAACCTGGCGACGGCGGGCGTATCCATCGCGCCCCAAGAACGCGAAATGATCGGCCACCCGCGGGTGATCGACCGGCCCGCCCTCGTCGTCCGGTTCCAGGTTGCGTTCCGCCACGTAGGTTTGGTGCTCCTGCTCATGGACCAGCACATGGTACCACGGACGCTGGCCGGGCGTCCGCCGTCCGGACGGCCGCCCCCCCGCGACCATGAACTGCGGGTCCACATCGATGATCACTCCGCGATACCCGAACAGCCGGTGACGCACCAGCTGTCCGACGCTGAATTGTGCCATGACCCGGGACATGGGCCGAGCCTACCACCCCAATCTCGCCATCGCGCGCTCAATCTTTTCGCCGGATCGCCGATCCCCCGCGTGGCGCCCCCAAAGCTCGACAACCCGTTCTCCCTTCTACCATAAATCATTGGAAAGTCACTCCCGCCGTCATTCTGGAAAATTGCGTCGTTCATCCGCTTGCGCAAGGCCGTCTCCGGATCGATTCTGGACCCGGGAACGCGACGGCGCGCGTGGCCAATCGAGGGTGTCGGATGTGAGCGGCTTCGAATCGCTGGTTCTCGGCCTGGGCGCGGCCTGGGGAAGCGGCATCAGTGTTTACGCGACGGCGGGACTGCTCGGCGTCTGTCAGGCGTTGGGTGTCGTCGACCTTCCGGCCGGACTTCAATGGCTCGGCGAGCCGTCGGTCCTGACGGTCCTGTT
>JANQGL010000452.1 GCA_028277325.1 Magnetospira sp. | reverse complement strand
GTCAGCCATGGGCTTCGATGTCGCAGGCCGCGGTCGGGGTCTTCCAGGCCAGGGTCTCGGCCAGCGCCACCACCTTGCCGATGACCAGCACCGAGGGCGGCCGGAACGTCTCGCGCTCCAGCATCGCCGGCAGGTCGGCCAGGGTGGTCGCGGCGGCGCGCTGGCGCGGCGTGGTGCCCGACTGCACGGCGGCGGCCGGGGTGTCGGCCGGCAGGCCGTGGCGGATCAGGTTGGCGGAGATCGCCGCCGCGTTGGTCAGCCCCATGTAGACCACCAGGGTGGTCTCGGGATCGGCCAGCCCGGCCCAGTCCAGCTCCAGGTCGCCGGAGCCCCGCAGGTGCCCGGTGACGATGCGCACCCCGGTCGCCAGGCTGCGGTGGGTGAGGGGAATCCCGGCATAGGCGGTGCAGCCGGCGGAGGCGGTGATCCCGGGCACGATCTCGAAGCAGATGCCGTGCTCGGCCAGATGCAGGGCCTCTTCCGAGCCGCGTCCGAAAATGAACGGATCGCCGCCCTTCAGGCGCACCACCCGGCGCCCGCTGCGCGCCAGGTTGACCAGGGTGTCGTTGATGTCCCCCTGTTTCATGTGGTGGTGGCGGGCCGCCTTGCCGGCGAAGATGCGGGTGGCGCCGGACGGGATCAGGGCCAGGATCTCCTCCGACACCAGGCGGTCGTAGACCACCACGTCGGCCTGCCGGATCAGGCGCAGGGCCTTGACGGTCAACAGGTCCGGGTCGCCCGGCCCGGCCCCGACCAGGGCCACGCAGGGGCGTTTGTCGCTCGTCTTGGTCATGTCTCGGCTCCGGCGGCCAGACGCCGCCCTTGGTCACGGTGCCGACGGACGAAGCCCGCGAACCGCGCCGTCCAGGGATTGCCGTCAACATGCCGGAGATGGCCGTAACCGGCCAACAAATTCTTGTACAGGAGGCCGTCGTGACGGCCGTCCACCCCCTGGCCGCGCAGCACCTCCCAGGCGAAGGTCAGCCCGCCGTCCAGGTTCTCCAGGCGGGAATAGTGGAATTCGTGGGCCGGAAACTCGGCCGGCGCCGCCCGGCCGTCCGGCGCGGCGGCCGGCCAGGGCGCCGCCGCCGTCTCGCGCAGGCGGACATAGCCGCGGCCCTGCGGCCGCGGGTGCATCACCGCGTCACCGGGAATTACCCCGCACATCTCGTGACGCCGGCCCTCCCAGGCGATCGACCGCGACAGGTACATCAGGCCGCCGCATTCGGCATAGGCCGGCCGGCCGGCCTCGATGGCGGCGCGGATGTCGGCCCGCAGCGCGGCGTTGGCCGACAGCGCCTCGGCGGCGCATTCGGGAAACCCGCCGCCGATGAACAGGCCGTCGCAGGGCGGCAGGGCGGCGTCGCGGGTGGCGTCGAAAAACACCAGCTCGGCGCCGCCGTCGCGCAACGCGTCCAGGTCGCCCGGGTAGTAGAACCCGAACGCCGCGTCGCGGGCCACCGCGATCCGGACGTCGGGGGCCGCCCGCCGCGTTTCGGATCCGGCGGCCAGGGGGACCGGGGCGTCGGCGGCGATCGCCTCCACGCGGTCCAGGTCGATGCCGCCGGTCTCCGCCTCGGCCAGCCGCGCCACGTGGGCGTCGGCCTCCGGCGTCTCGTTGCT
>JANQGL010000331.1 GCA_028277325.1 Magnetospira sp. | reverse complement strand
CTTCCAGGACGCCGGCCAGGGGATCGTCGGCCGCCGCGGTGGAGGTGGCGACGACCACCCGGTCGACGGTCGCCCCCGCCCGCGCCCGCGCCACCACGTGCATCCCCACCGGCCGCCCGGCCAGGTCGAGCAGCGACTTGCCGGGCAGGCGGGTCGAGCCCATGCGGGCCTGGATGATCGCCAGGACGGTCACGCCGCCTCGCGCGGCCACAGGGCCGGGTTGATGACCCGCGGATCGGCCTGCGGCAGATCGTCGAGATCGGCCAGGCAGGCATCCGATATTCCGGCCCCGGCCAGCAGGGCCAAACTGTCGCGCAACTGCCCGGCGCCGTCGCAGCCGATCACCAGGCCGGCCGCGCCGCCGCGCCGCGCCGCCCAGGCGAGGGCGGCGGCGGTCGGGGTGACCCCGTGGCGCCGGCAGACGGCGCCGACCCTGTCCACCGCCGGGGTCGCGAAGGCCATGCGCGGCGGCAGCCTGTCCATCGCCAGCAGACCTTGCAGCAGCAGGCTGCGCAGGTGAACGGTCACCCCCCGTTCGGCCGCCCGGTCGAGCAGGCCCGTGGTCAGCAGGCGCCGGTCGAGCAGGTTGAACGGGGCCTGTATGTGTCGCACGTCAGGGATCTCCAGGGCGCGCGCGAAGTCCTCGGGGGTGTAGACCGAGGCGCCGAGGACGCGGGTCAGCCCGGCGTCGCGGGCCCGCCGCAGGCCGTCTCCGACCGGACCGTCCCAGGCCGCGAGGTGCTCCGCCCGATGCACCAGCAGAGCTGCGAGGGGGCGCCCGATCAGCGCCCGGCTGCCGGCCACCGACTCGTGCACGACGTCGGCGGCGGCGGCGTCGATGTCCGGGTGCAGCTTCGAGACGACCTCGAGGCGGCTGTCCGGGTTGGCCCGCAGATAGCCGCCGATGGCGTCTTCCGAGGTGCCGTAATGCGGTGCCGTGTCGACGGTCCGCAGGCCCGCCGCCTCGGCCGCCGCGAGCAAGGCCGGGGCGTCGGCCGGACCGGGATTGCGGTTGGCGATCCCGTAGGCGAGGCCGAGTTGGGCGGCGCCGAGCACCGGCCGATGGGCGAGCGGGTCGGTCATGGATGGGCGGCGGGGATCGAAGGGGTCAGTCGGCCTGGGCCAGGATGGCGCGCAGCTCGTCCGCCGTCAGGCGCCAGGGATTGCCGTCGGAATCGTACTCGAAGTCCTCGGCGACCGGGGTTCCTTCGCCGTTGTGGCGCATGTAGCGTTCCCGGTTCCAGAACTGGAAGTTCGGCTCGATCACGTACATGTGCTCGAACTCCAGGGTGTTGCGGGCGTCGTCGCGCGGCACCATCACCTCGTGCAGCTTCTCGCCGGGGCGGATGCCCACGGTGCGGACCTCGCAGTCGGGCAGCATGGCTTGCGCCAGGTCGACGATGTTCACCGACGGCAGCTTGGGCACGAAGATCTCGCCGCCGATCATCCGCGCCAGGTTGGACAGCACGAAGTCCACCCCCTGCTGAAGGGTGATCCAGAACCGGGTCATGCGCGGATCGGTGACCGGCAGCGCGGTCTCGCCGGAGTCGATCAGCGACCGCCAGAACGGCACCACCGACCCCCGGCTGCCGATCACGTTGCCGTAGCGGACCACCGCGAACCGGGTCTCGGTGTGGCCGGACAGATTGTTGGCGGCGATGAAGATCTTGTCGGAGGCCAGCTTGGTGGCGCCGTAGAGGTTGATCGGGTTGGCCGCCTTGTCGGACGACAGCGCGATCACCCGGTGCACCCCGTTGCGGATCGCCGCGTTGACCACGTTCTCGGCGCCATGGATGTTGGTCTTGACGCACTCGAACGGATTGTACTCGGCCGCCGGCACCTGCTTCAGGGCCGCGGCGTGGACCGCGAAATCGACCCCGCGCATGGCCATGTCCAGGCGCTCCCGGTCGCGCACGTCGCCGATGAAGTACCGCATGCAGGGATAGGCGGATTCCGGGAACTGCCGCTGCATCTGGTACTGCTTGAGCTCGTCGCGGCTGAACACGATCAGCCGGGCGGGCTTGTACCGCTGCAGCACGGTGGCGACGAAGCGACGGCCGAACGAGCCGGTGCCGCCGGTGACGAGGACCGATTTGTTTTCGAGCATGGAAGGGGAAAGGTTCCGGCTGGGGCGGCGGTCAGGCGGCGCTCTTGACGATGAACCGCCGGCGGTTGGACGAGTTGATGGTGGCGAAATGCCGCTTGTAGCGGTCGAGCAACGACAGGTCGCTGGACCACAGGTCGTCGTAGTTCTTGTAGTTGCGGATCGCCAGATCGACCGGCGACGGCTCCGGGAACCGGTAGTCGGCAAGCGGCCGCGCGTAGCGCTCGGCGACCCAGGCCGCGATGTCGTAGTCGACCATCCGGGTCAGCCGCTGCGGCGAAGGCGCGTCGAGCGGGATGAAGCATTCGCCCAAAACGTCGGCCAGCTGGTCGAGCTGCCGGGTCCAGTCCCCGGGCACCGGGCCGAGGGTCTCCTCGTACAGCCGCCGTCCCGCGGTCGCCAGTTCGCCGGCGAAGGCGCGCAGGCCGCCCGGCCGCATCAGGACCTCCAGCATCAGCCGGTCCTCGATCCGGTAGATGCCCTCCAGGGTGGCGGGGTCGCTGCGCATCGCCTCGCGCACGTGCGCGATCACCGCCTCCGGAGACGGGAACAGCATCCGCCGCATGCAGGCCACGAACTCGCTGGCCTGGCGGTTGACGGTCGGACATTGTCCTTCCATCTCGAGCGCCCTCATCAGCACCCGGGTCGCCCGCAGGCCGGAGGTCTCGAAGAAGAACAGGAGCTCCACCAGGAAGGTGCGGTAATGGGTGAAGTCGAACAGGAAAATGAACTTGTTCATGAAGTAGTACTCCTCCTCGGTGAGGGAGGAGTTGGCGATCACCCACTCGTCGATTTCCACGTTCTCCATGTCCGGATGGTTCGTGTAGCCGTTCTCCGACATGGAGTAGAGGGTCCGCACCTGAAACCGCTCCCGGTCTTCCGGGGTGTCCATCGCGGTTCCCTTGAGGATTCGGAGCTGGTTCATGGCGATGCTCTCGAACCGGCGGTCGATCAGCTGGTCGATGGAGTCCAGGAAGCTGTCCACCGTCTCGCCGGGCAGCGCGAAGATCAGTTCCGAGACCAGAAGCAGGCCGTGTTCGTTGGCGAACTCGATCGCCTGATCGATGGTGGTGTCCTTGAGGTTGATGCGGGCGATGTTGTCGAGAACCGACGGGGTCATCGACTGGAAGCTGATGCAGAACGGCATCAAGTCCTTCATCAGCAGGTTGATCTGCTTGACGCGGTCGGTCGGGTGCTTGTCGGTGTAGATGGACACGGCGGCCGGGAACTGGGCGATCCGGCGTTTCTCCATCAGGTACTCGGCGATCCGGATGTCGCGCTTGAGGATGCCGAAGTTCTCGTCGGCCAGGCGCATGAACGGGTTGGCCGAGCGCTCGGCGATGTAGTCGATCTCCGCCTTCACGCGCTCGAAGTCGAAGGTCTTGACCTTGCTCCAGGTGTCCTTGCCCGACACGCAGAAGGTGCAGCGATAGGGGCAGCCGCGCGCCGTCTGGATGATCGGCAGGTAGTCCTCGTCGGCCAGGAAACGGTCCATCAGGCCGGTCAGATAGGGCGACGGGATGGCGTTGACGTCGTCGTCGAAGCGCGGCATCACCCGCCCGGTCGCCGTGCCGCGGTCCGGGTCGAGGGACAGGCAGCCCTCCGGCGGGTCGGCCCGCAGATCACGGCGGCCGAGGCCGCCGAGCACCGCCTCGACGAGGTTGCGGGCCGGGCCCTCGCCCTCGTTGGGCATCACGCAGTCGACCGCCGGCCAGGCGGCCAGGTCGCGGGCGCACATCTCCGGCGATTGCGAGATGTCCGGGCCGCCGACCGCGATCACCGCGTCCGGGAACCGGTCGCGCACGTAGCCGGCCGCCTTGTGGGTCAGCGAGGTGTTCCAGGAATAGGAGCCGAAGGCGACCACGTCCGGCCGCAGGTCCCGCGCCGCGCCGTGCAGCTCCTCGAACGTGCGGAACTGGTGGATGCGAACGTCCCCGTCGAACCGGCTCTGGAGATAGGCGGCGACGAATCCCATGCCGATCGGCACCGAGTTGCGCAGATAGCGATAGTAGGAGTTCTGAAGGTCGCCCAGGAAGATGTCGAGCAAGGAGGGACTCCCCTGTCGTGACGCGGCGCCTGATACATGGGGACGGCAGGCGGCGGCGGGAAGGGACGGCCCGGCATCCGGGCGCGCTACCGCACTCCGGGTGACTCGCGGGTCACCGGAGGCGGCGGAATGCCGCGGGGGCACCGGTCAGGCCGGATGGCCGACCATGTCCTCCCCGAGCTTGACCCGGACCTGGCGGCCCAGCAGGCTGAGCAGCACGAAGATCCGGTTCTTCTCGTCGGCGCCGTCGAACAGGCCTTCCAGGTCGGCGAACGCGCCGTCCAGGATGCGCACCCGGTCGCCCTTGCGGAACGGCCGGGCGTCGAAGCGGATCAGGCCGCCGTCGTCCTCGCGGGCGCGGATCTCCGCGACCACCGGGCCCGGCACCGCGAGCGGCCGCGCCCCGTCGCCGACCAGATGGATCACGCCGAAGGTGGAATTGATAGCCCGCCAGCGGGCCCGCGCGATGTCCATGCCGACGAACAGGTAGCGCGGGAACAGGGGCGCCGCCACCCAGTCGGTGCGCCGGGCGTGGCGTCGCCGCTTGAGGAATTTCGGCAGATAGACCTCGAACCCCTGGTTCTCCAGGTTCAGGCGCGCCTTGTCCTCGGCCTTGGGCCGGGTATGCACGGCGTACCACTGGATCATGGCGCGCCCTCCGGCGGGGTCCGGCTGATGCGAAGGAAGCGCGGCGTGAGCAGGTCCTCGTCGGCGACCAGGCCGCGCAGGGCGTCGAAGGTGCCCTGCGGGTCGCGGGTGTCGGTCACCAGCACCGCCGGAAACGCCGCCGCCCGGTCCAGGCCGGGCAGCAGCGGCACGCCGAGGAACGTGGCCTGCTCGGCGTCGCCGCCCAGCACCGCCTCCAGGTGGACTCCCGCCACGTCGCGCGCGCACAGGATCGCCACCTCCGCCAGGTCGCCCGGCCCGGCCAGGGCGAGGCGGCTGCGGCCGCGCCGCGCGCTCAAGGCCATCAATTCGGTGCACTCGCGCCGCGCCGCGCGGAAGAAGTTGAACGACTGCGACAGGTATTCGGCGGTCAGGCGGCTTTTCTCGGAAAACCCGGCCGGGGTCAGGTAGTAGGCGTAGCGGTTGGCCGGCGCCTGCGACACCTTGACCAGCCCCTTCTTGGCGCAGCGCTTGAGGTAGGCGTTGGCGAGCCCGAGCGCGATCCCGAGATCGCGCGCCAGGCTGCGCTGGGTCACCGCGCTGTCCTGCTCGATGGCGGTCAGCACCCCGAGGGTGATTTCCGATTCGGTGGACACGCGACTGGTCTCGGTGGGCGGACTCACGATGCGCGGACTCGGCCTGGAACCCCTGTGTTCATGGTGCGAACGATACATCGTTCAGGGGGTGAACGTCAACCCCGCGACCCCGTTTCGGGACGACGGCCGGGGTGGCGCCTCAATGCCCGCCGGCCGGGGTGGCGCCGGGATCGAGCACGAAGCGGCGCGAGCAGTAGGGGCAGGCGATGGCCCCGTCGTCGCCGATGTGCAGGTAGACGGTGGGGTGGCCGAGCGCGCCGCCGCCGCCGTCGCAGGCCACGACGGGGGACTCCACGGGAATATCGGGTTCGGCGGCCTCGGATCGGGCGGCGGGGGCGTTCATGGCGGATGTCCTCGACTGTGGCGTTGACCGGCCGGCTGGCCGGATGATACCGATTGGCACCCGACAATCAACCGTTTCGCCGTCATGACCGATCCCGCGCCGTCGCCGGAGAACGCGGTGGAAACCCGCGATCTCACGAAAACCTACAACGCCGGCGGCAGGACCGCCAAG
>JANQGL010000093.1 GCA_028277325.1 Magnetospira sp. | reverse complement strand
GGCGCAGGGCGGGGCGGAGCCCCCCGTCGTCGCGCCGCCCTACGTGCTGGTCACCCCCGGCGGTGGCGGCGACGGCGCCGACCTGGTGGACTGGGTGCTGTCGGCCTACGAAAGCGGGATCGAGATTCCCTACCGCGCCCTGGTGGTGCTCGGTCCGTTCATGCCGCCGGAAACCAAGGCGGCGTTCCAGCGGCGGGTGCGGCGCCTGCCGCAGGTCACGGCGATCGGCTTCATGAACCGGATGAGCGGCCTGTTCGCCCATGCGGTGGGGGTGGTCGCGATGGGCGGCTACAACACCTTCTGCGACATCCTGGCGCATGACAAGCCGTCGATCATCGTGCCGCGCACCGTGCCGCGCATGGAACAGTACCTGCGCGCCGAGTCGGGCCGCCGGCTGGGGATCGCCGCCCTGCTCGACGATCGCCAGGGACGCGATCCGCTGGCCATGGCCAGCGCCCTGCGCGGCCTCGCCATCCGGCCGCGTCCGTCGGCCGCCGCCATCCCGGGATTGATGGACGGGCTGGCCACCATCGGGTGGCTGGTCGTCCGCCACTTCGCGCCCGTCCCGGCGATCGCGGTGGCCGACCGGACCGCCTTGCCGTGACGGCGGACGCCGCCGCTCCGACGCCGCCGGCGGCGACCGTGGGCGTGGTCCTGAAGGGCTATCCGCGCCTGTCGGAAACCTTCATCGCGCAGGAACTGCTCGGGCTCGAACGGCGCGGCCTCGCGCTGGCCCTCTTCTCCCTGCGCCACCCCACCGACCGGGCGGTGCATCCGGTGCATCGGGAGATCCGAGCCCCGGTCACCTACCTGCCCGAGTACCTGCACCACGAACCGTTGCGCGTCCTGCGCGGTCTGGCGGCGGCGGCGCGGACCCCCGGGTTCGGCCGCGCCCTGCGCCGCTGGCTCGACGACCTGCGACGCGACCCGACCCGCAACCGGGTGCGGCGGTTCGGCCAGGCCGCCGTGCTGGCGCGGGAACTGCCCCGCTCGATCACCGCCTTGTACGCCCATTTCCTGCACACCCCGGCCTCGGTGACCCGCTACGCGGCGCTGATGACCGGACGGCCGTGGAGCGCCTCGGCGCATGCCAAGGACATCTGGACCACGCCCGACTGGGAGAAGCGGGAGAAGCTGGCCGAGGTGCGGTGGCTGGCCACCTGCACCGCCGTCAACCGCGACCACCTGAGCGCCCTGGCGGCCGATCCGGGACGCGTGCATCTGGTCTACCACGGCCTGGACCTGACCCGCTTCCCGCGCCCGCCGGACCGCCCGGAGGGCGGCGACGGGTCGCCCGGCCGGCCGCCGGTGACGATCCTCTCGGTCGGCCGGCTGGTCGAGAAGAAAGGCTACGACCACCTGCTGGACGCCCTGGCCCGGCTGCCCGACGGCCTCGACTGGCGCTTCGTGCACATCGGCGGCGGACCGCTCGCCGAACCCCTCGCGGCGCGGGCCGCGCGGCTGGGCCTCGACGACCGCGTCGACTGGCGGGGCGCGCAGCCGCAGGAGGCGGTGCTGGCCGCCTACCGGTCGGCCGACCTGTTCGCGCTCGCCTCCAGGATCGCCCGCGACGGCGACCGCGACGGCCTGCCCAACGTGCTGATGGAGGCGCAGAGCCAGGAACTGGCCTGCCTTGCAACGCGGGTCTCCGCGATCCCCGAGCTGATCCTCGACGGGGAGACCGGCGTTCTGGTGCCGCCGGGCGACCCGGGCGCCCTGGCCGCGGCCCTGGCGCGGCTGATCCGCGATCCGGGCCTGCGCCGCCGACTGGGGCGGGCGGGACGGGACCGGGTGCGGACCCGGTTCACGTTCGAGGCCGGCCTCGACCGGCTGGCCGAGCGGTTCGGCCTGGGCGCAACCGACCATCACGCGGCATGAGACTCGCCTTCTACAGCCCCCTCAAGCCGCCCGACCACCCGGTGCCGTCCGGCGACCGGACCATGGCCCGCCTGCTGATCCGCGCCCTGGAGGCGGCCGGCCACGAGGTCGCCCTGGCCAGCCGCCTGCGGTCGCGCGACGCGACCGGCGACCCGCGGCGCCAGGACCGGTTGCGCGCGCTCGGCGTCCGGCTGGCCGACCGGTTCGCGCGCCGCGCCGACCCGACGCCCGACCTGTGGCTGACCTACCACCTGTATTACAAGGCGCCCGACTGGATCGGCCCCCGGGTCCGCGAGACGCTGCGCATTCCCTATGTGGTGGCCGAGGCGTCGCAGGCCCCGAAACGGGCCGCGGGCGCCTGGGCGGCCGGCCACGCGGCGGTGACCGAGGCGCTGCGGCGGGCCGACCTGGTGATCGGCCTCAACCCGGCCGACGCCGCCTGCGTGCGCCCCCTGCTGCGTCCGGAC
>JANQGL010000019.1 GCA_028277325.1 Magnetospira sp. | reverse complement strand
GGCGTTCGCCGCCACGGCGACCGTCAAGGGCGAGATCGCCCGCCTGCACGAGGCCAAGGGGATCGATCTCGCCCTGACCGCGCGGCTCGGCGATCTGGCCGACAGCTTCGCCGCCGCGCAGACCGCCCTGCCGGCCCTGGCGGGTGCGGCGCCGCCGCCGTCCACGGCGATCGACCTGGCGGCCCGGCTGCGCGACACGGCGGGCGGCTACGCGGTCGAGGATCTCGCCCTCGCGGCCGGGGAATCCAACCTGGCCGGGTCCCTGTCGGCGGCCCTGGGGGGACCGCGTCCGGCCATCGTGGCGCGGCTGACCTCGACCCTGATCGATGCCAACGCGTTCATGGGCGAGGGTGACGGCGGCGGCGGCGCGGCGGCGGAGGCGGCCGGACCGGACGCCGGCGGCGACGCGGCGAAGAAGGTCTTCCCGTCCGATCCCCTGCCGCTCGACGGCCTGCGGGCGGTCGATGCCGACGTGACGTTCAAGGGCGACCGGGTGGTGGTCGGCAGGCTGGCGGTGGACAACGTCGATCTGGCGCTGCTGCTGCGCAACGGCCGTCTCGCCCTGACCCCCAAGGCGACGATCGCCGGCGGCGGCCTGTCCGGGGAGATCGTCCTCGACGGATCGTCCGGGACCTCGGCGGCGCTGGATGCCGGGCTCAAGGTGGACGGGCTGATCGCCGGCCAGGTGATCGAGGCGCTGACCGGCAAGCCGATGCTGCGGGGCGGCGCCACCGCGGTCGACGTCGACCTGAAGGGATCCGGCGGCTCGGTGGCCGCCCTGATGGGCGGCCTGGACGGCGGCATCCTGGTCGACGTGGGCCAGGGCACCATCGACAACGCCTATGTCGACCTGGCGGGCGGCAACCTGCTCAGCAACCTGCTGCCGACCCTGACCGGCGAGAAGAAGACCTCCGAACTGTCCTGCGCGGTTCTCAACCTGGGGATTGTCGACGGCCTGGCGACGCTCGACAAGGGCCTGGCGGTGGAGACCACGGAACAGCTCGTGCAGGGGGACGGCGAGGTCAACCTGCGGACCGAGGAGTTGACCCTGCGGGTGCACCCCCGGATGACGGCGGACGTCGGGGCCAGCGCCGGCCGGATCGCCAAGCTGGTCAAGGTGTCCGGCACCCTGGCCGAGCCTTCGGTCGGCCTCGACGAGGTGGGGGCCCTGAAGACCGGCCTGTCGGTGGTCGGCGCGGTGGCCACCGGCGGCCTATCGATGGTCGCCGAGAGCGCCCTCGACTCGGCGACCGACGACGACCATCCCTGCCTGACCGCGCTCGGCCAGGCGCCGCCGCCGGAGTCCGAGGACTCGGCCCCGCCGGCGGCGTCCGGATCGGCCTCCGAAGGCGGCGGTTCGACCGGCGAGGCGGTGGAGGGCCTGGGCAACCGGTTGAAGGGTCTGCTCGGCAACTGATGCGGACCACGCGGCGTTCCTACACCGAGGCCGTCACCGGTCCGGCGGCCGGCGGCGGCCACGCCGTTCTGCTCGACGGCCGCCCGCTGCGCACGCCGCTCGGACGACCGGTGGTGGTCGCCGCGCAGGGACTGGCGGCGGCCCTGGCCGGGGAATGGGCGGCCCAGGGAGACACCGTCCGGCCGCGGTCCATGCCGCTGTTCCGCCTGGTCTGCACGGCCCTCGACCGGACCGCCGAACGACCGGGCGACCTGGTGGACGGCTTGCTGCGCTTCGTCGATACCGATCTTCTCTGCTACCGGGCCGAGGCGCCGGCGGAACTGGCGGCGCGCCAGCGGGCGGCCTGGCAGCCGCTGCTGGACTGGCTGGCCGATCGCCACGCCGCGCGCCTGCGGGTGACGACGGGGATTCTCCCGGTGACCCAGCCGGCGGAAGCGGCGGCCCGCCTGCGGGGCGTTCTTGACCGCCTGGACCCCTTGCCCCTGACCGGGCTGGCCGAGGCGACCGCGGCCGCCGGGTCGCTGGTGGTCGGCCTGGCCCTGCACGACGGCCGGATCGATGCCGCACAGGCGTTCGAGATCGCCCAACTGGACGAAACGTACCAAATGGAGCTGTGGGGCGCCGACGAGGCGGCGGCGGCCCGCCGGGATGCCCTGTCGGCGGATCTGGCGGCCGCCGAGCGCCTGATCCGGCTCGCCACCGCTCCCTGAACCGGGCGTTCGGCGGTGCAGGGCTTGATTTCGCTGGTGCAGCATAGACCGCCCGTGGTATGGCATGAGATCGCTTGTTCGTGAGATCGTTCGAGGGCTTCCATGCACGATATCATTCAGCAATTGGACGAGAAACGCCGCCTGGCACGCCTGGGTGGCGGACAGCGCCGCATCGACGCGCAACACGCGAAAGGCAAGCTGACGGCGCGCGAACGGATCGATCTGATGCTCGACCCGGGGTCGTTCGAGGAATGGGACATGTTCGTGGAGCACCGCTGCACCGACTTCGGCATGGAGTCCCAGAAAATCCCGGGGGACGGGGTGGTGACCGGCTACGGGACGATCAACGGGCGCCTGGTGTTCCTGTTCAGCCAGGATTTCACGGTGTTCGGCGGCTCGCTGTCGGAACCCCACGCGGCCAAGATCGCCAAGATCATGGACCGCGCGATCGAGGTCGGGGCGCCGGTCATCGGGCTGAACGATTCCGGCGGCGCGCGGATCCAGGAGGGCGTGGACTCCCTGGCCGGCTATGCCGAGGTGTTCGAGCGCAACGTGCTGGCCTCGGGGGTGGTGCCGCAGATTTCGGTGATCATGGGGCCCTGCGCCGGCGGCGCCGTCTATTCCCCGGCGATGACCGATTTCATCTTCATGGTCGAGGACACCTCCTACATGTTCGTGACCGGGCCGGAAGTGGTCAAGACGGTGACTCACGAGGAGGTGACGGCCGAGCAGTTGGGCGGCGCGATCACCCACGCCGGCAAGTCCGGGGTGGCCGACCGGGCGTTCCGCAACGACGTGGAGGCGTTGCTGATGCTGCGCCGGCTGATCGACTTCCTGCCGCCGAGCAACAAGGAGAAGCCGCCGCGCCGGCCGACCGCCGACCCCGCCGACCGCGTCGATACCTCGCTGGACACGCTGATCCCGGACAATCCCAACAAGCCCTACGACATGAAGGAGTTGATCACCAAGGTGATCGACGAGGGCGACTTCTTCGAGATCCAGCCCGAATTCGCGCGCAACATCATCACCGGTTTCGCGCGCATGGAGGGCTCCTCGGTCGGCGTCGTGGCCAACCAGCCGATGGTGCTGGCCGGCTGCCTGGACATCGACAGCTCGCGCAAGGCGGCCCGCTTCGTGCGTTTCTGCGACGCCTTCAACATCCCCCTGGTCACCTTCGTCGACGTGCCCGGCTTCCTGCCCGGGACCAAGCAGGAATACGGCGGCATCATCAAGCACGGCGCCAAGCTGCTGTACGCCTATACCGAGGCGACGGTGCCGAAGATCACCCTGATCACCCGCAAGGCCTACGGCGGCGCCTATGACGTCATGAGCTCCAAGCACCTGCGCGGCGACGTCAACTTCGCCTGGCCGACGGCCGAGATCGCGGTGATGGGGCCGAAGGGCGCGGTGGAGATCATCTTCCGCCAGGACACCGGCGACCCGGGGAAGATCGCCGCCCGCACCGAGGAGTACCGCCAGAAGTTCGCCAACCCCTTCATCGCCGGCCACCGGGGCTTCATCGACGACGTGATCCAGCCGCGCCTGACCCGCAAGCGCATTTGCCGGTCGCTGGCCATGCTGCGCAACAAAGAGGTCAATAACCCGTGGCGCAAGCACGGCAACATTCCGTTGTGAGGCCCGCCCTTCGAGAGCACCACAGGACGAGGCCGTAAAAGAGTGCGGGGAACCGAAGGAAAGCGGGCCCTCACCCTTCGAGGGCCCTGCGGGCCACCTCAGGGTGAAGGTGCAAATCACCAAGCCCTCACCCTGAGGTGCGAGCTTAGGCGAGCCTCGAAGGGTGGTTGGGGCCATGGAAGCAAGGACACCTCATCCTGAGGTGCGAGCTTAGGCGAGCCTCGAAGGGTGAGGTGCGAGCAGCCGGACATCGAGACCGAGTTTAGGACATGACCATGTTCAAGAAAATCCTGATCGCCAACCGGGGCGAGATCGCCTGCCGGGTCATCAAGACGGCGAAGCAGATGGACATCGCCACGGTGGCCGTGCATTCGGAGGCCGACAAGGACGCCCTGCACGTGCTGTCGGCCGACGAGGCGGTGGCGATCGGTCCGGCGCCGTCCAAGGAGTCCTACCTGGTGATGGACCGCATCATCCAGGCCTGCAAGGACACCGGTGCCGAGGCGGTGCATCCGGGTTACGGGTTCCTGTCCGAGAACCCGGAATTCGCCCGCCGCCTGGAGGTCGAGGGGATCGTCCTGATCGGTCCCGGTCCGCAGGCCATGGAGGCGATGGGCGACAAGATCACGTCGAAAAAGCTGGCCAAGGAGGCCGGGGTGAACACGGTCCCCGGACACCCCGACGCGGTGAGCGACGGGGAGGAGGCGGTCACGATCGCCAACCGGATCGGCTATCCGGTGATGCTCAAGGCGTCGGCCGGCGGCGGCGGCAAGGGCATGCGGATCGCCTGGACCGACGCCGAATGCCGCGAGGGCCTCGAACGGGCCCGCAACGAGGCGGCGTCCAGCTTCGGCGACGACCGGGTGTTCGTCGAGAAGTTCATCGAGGAACCGCGCCACATCGAAATCCAGGTGCTGGCCGACACCTTCGGCAACACGGTGTACCTGGGCGAGCGCGAGTGCTCGGTCCAGCGCCGCCACCAGAAGGTGATCGAGGAGGCGCCGTCGCCGTTCCTCAACGCCGAGGTGCGCAAGGCGATGGGCGAGCAGGCGGTGGCCCTGGCCAAGGCGGTCGGCTACCGCTCGGCCGGCACGGTGGAGTTCATCGTCGACCGCGGCCGCAATTTCTATTTCCTGGAAATGAATACCCGCCTGCAGGTGGAACATCCGGTGACCGAGCTGGTGACCCGGCTCGATCTGGTCGAGCTGATGATCCGCATCGCGGCCGGCGAGCGGCTGCCGTTCGCCCAGGAGGACGTCCGGGTGCGCGGCTGGGCGGTCGAGTCGCGGGTTTACGCCGAGGACCCGTTCCGCAACTTCCTGCCGTCGATCGGGCGTTTGTGGTCGTACCGCGAACCGCAGGAAAGCCAGTACGTGCGGGTCGATTCCGGGGTCATGGAGGGCGGCGAGATCTCCATGTACTACGACCCGATGATCGCCAAGCTGATCACCTACGGCGTCGACCGGTCGCATGCCATCCAGCACATGCGGCGGGCGCTCGACGAGTTCCATATCAAGGGGGTGTCGCACAACATCAGCTTCCTCGCCGCGCTGATGGCGCATCCGCGGTTCCACGCCGGCAAGCTGACCACCAACTTCATCGCCGAGGAATACCCCAACGGCTTCCATCCGGCCGACCTGCCGTCCGAGGATCCGCGCCTGCTGATCGCCGTCGCGGCCAGCGTGCACCGGGCCTATCAGGACCGCGCGGCGAAGATTTCCGGCCAGATGTCGGGCCACGAGCGCGAGGTCAGCCTGGAATGGGTGGTGTTCCTGGGCCGCGAGCGGTACCACACCCGCCTGGAGCCGATCGAGGGCGGCTACAACATCGAGATCGACACCGCGCCGCACCAGATTCTCACCGACTGGAATCTGGGCGAGCCGCTGCTGCGCGGGCGCATGGACAACCGGCCGTTCTGCATGCAGATCGAACGCTTCAGCTTCGGCTACCGGATGCTGCACGCCGGCTCGCAGGTCGACGCCCTGGTGCTCGCCCCGCACATCGCGGCGCTGCAGGAACTGATGCCCGACAAGCAGCCGCCGGACATGAGCAAGTACCTGCTGTCGCCGATGCCGGGCCTGCTGGTGTCGCTGGCCGTCGAGGAGGGCCAGGAGGTCAAGGAAGGCGAGATCCTGGCCGTGGTCGAGGCGATGAAGATGGAGAACGTGCTGCGCGCCGAGCGCGACGGCGTGGTCAAGAGCCTGGCCACCAAGCCGGGCGACAGCCTGTCGGTGGACCAGGTGATCCTGGAGTTCGAATAGGGCGCCGGCGATGGCCTGCGTGCGGGTGCGCATCGAGGGCCGGGTGCAGGGCGTCTGGTATCGCGGCTGGACGGTCCGCGAGGCGACCCGGCGCGGTCTCGAGGGGTGGGTCCGCAACCGCGCCGACGGCAGCGTCGAGGCCCTGTTCAGCGGCTCCGGGGAGGCGGTGGAGGCCATGCTGGCGGCCTGCCGCGACGGACCGTCGGCGGCCCGGGTCGACGACCTCGCCGTCGCACCGGCGGCGGCGCCGGCCGAGCGCGGGTTCCGGCAGTTGCCGACGGTGTGACGATCCCCCCCTTTTTCCCAAGGCGATCATGCGTCATCCTTCGAGGCTCGCCTAAGCTCGCACCTCAGGGGGAGGCCCGACACCGGGTGCCGCCGCCACCCCGCTGTCAGGAGGACCGGACCGCCATGCCGCACATCCCGTTTCACGAACCGGAACCGGGCGGCCTGCCCGACCTGGCGGCGATCGAGGCGGACCGCCTGGAGGTTCTGATGGCGACCGCCCGCCGGATCTACGGCCGGCCGGTGCTGCGGGTCGGCGACCGGCTGTCGCGACGCTGGATGGAGCGGGCGGCAAACCCCTACGCGGCGGAGATCGCGGCGGTCGCCCGCACGGTGGGGGCGCCGGGCGCCTGGATGCTGAACCTCAGCCTCGAGTGGACCTGCACCGCCGCGGCGACGGTCGACCCCGAGCACCCGACGCCGCGTCTGCTGCGCACCCTGGACTGGTTCTATGCCGGCCTCGGCTCGACCATGATGGTGGTCCTGCAGCATGGTCCGGCGGGCCATTTCCTGTCGCTCACCTGGCCGGGATTCGTCGGGGTGCTGACGGCCATGGCGCCGGGGCGGTTCGCGGTCGCCCTCAACCAGCCGCCGCTGACCCGGCGCAGCGGCCTGCGCGCGTTCGACTGGCTGCTCGACCGCTGGGCGGTCGGGCGCAGCCGGGCCCTGCCGCCCAGCCACCTGCTGCGCCGGGTCTGCGAGGCCTGCACCGACTACGATTCGGCGCGCCGAATGCTGACCGAGACCGAGGTCTGCCTGCCGGTGTTCTACACCCTGGTCGGCGCGGCGCCGAACGAAGGCTGCGTGATCGAGCGCACGCCGACCGAGGCCGGCGTTCTGCCCTTCCCGTCGGCGGCGGCCAACCATTACGTGGCGATGCCGCGAACCGGCCACGGGCGCGGCTGGGACAGCCCCGGACGGCTGGCCCGGATGGAGTCGCACATGGCGACGGCGGACAACGGCTTCGACTGGGTCGCGCCGCCGATCCTCAACAAGGCGACGCGGCTGTCGGTGATCGCCAATCCGGGGGCCGGCACCCTGCTCGCCCAGGGCTGGGAAGACATGGTTCCGGCCACCGAGCCGTTCCGGCTTTAGAGGGTCCGATGCATCGGATGGCAGCGGGCCGCCTGCAAACCCCGGCGATCCAACGCGACCGTTCGAAGCGGGCGCCAAACAACTTGACGTCGCGATAACGCGGGTTTCTATTCGTCGTGTTTGCGGTCCGGGCCCCGAGCGATGCTGAAACATCCGGTTGCCATCGTTTTGCTTTCGCTGATTGCGGCGCTGGTCGGAGCCGAACTGGTCTTGCGGCTGGTGTATCCCGTTCACTTCATGGCGCCGATCCGGTCGCGGGAAGCGTGGTTCGACCTCCTGCACCGGCGATCGGATATTCCGGGCCTCGCCTACGAACTGAAACCGGGCGTGGCCCGGGAATCCAGGAACGGATACGTCCGCACCAACGCCTACGGTATGCGCGACGACGAACCGCACCCCGATACGGACCGAAACATCCTTCGGATCGCCGGCATCGGCGATTCATTTACGTTCGGGTTCCATGTCGACGCCGAAGACGCCTATCCGAACATCCTCGAACATCTCTTGCGGGACGCGACTCCGTCGCGTCCGGCCGACGTCCTGAACCTCGGCGTCGGAGGCTACAGCGCGGCGGACGAGGCGCTGGTGGTCCGCCACAAGGCGCTCGGATGGAAACCGGATCTGATTGTTGTCGGCTACGTGCTCAATGATCCGGAGTTCCTGCCGATCCAGCCGCTTCACAGGTATTTCGCCGAGGACAAATGGTATCGCGACTTCCATGTGACGCGTCTTGCCCTGAAATCATGGAGACAGTTCGAGGTCTCGCTTCATGGGAGCGGCGATTACGTACAATACCTGCACGCGTCCTCCGGTTCGGCCTGGCCGACCGTGCCGAAAGCCTTCGCCGATATCGGTCGGGTCGCGTCGCGCGAAGGCATCCCGACGGTTCTGGTGATCTTCCCGTTGTTCCCGAAACACGACTGGGCCACCTACCGCTATGCCCCGATCCACCGGCAGGTGGCCGCCGCGGCCGAAGCGGCGGGCCTCGATACGCTGGACCTGCTCGACGCCTACCGCGATTACGAGCCCGGACGGCTCCGGGTGCTCGAAAACGATCCGCACCCGTCGCGATTGGGGCACCGGATCGCCGCCCGGGCGATCCTGCGGAAACTGGCGCGCGACTACGCCGATCTCGTCCGATAGCCGCCCGACGGATCGCCATCCTGGCGATTGGCGCACCCTGCTCCCGGACGGGACCTCCTCCCGATCGCGTCCGGATGCATGCCACGCTACGGCCCGTACCCCACCCGGTCGACGCGCCCCCCGGCGCAGCCGCCGCGCGCCGGCTCCGCCGCCGTCAGCAACCGTCCCAGATCGGGCCCGGGCCCGACGGTGCCGCGCAGGTGCAGGCGCAGTTCGAGGATCATCGGGGGGTCCCCCTCCCGGGTGCAGGTCACCTCCACCCGCGCCCCGGCGCCGGCCCCGAAGGCGGTGTCGAACGCGGCGCGGATCTCCGACCGGGTCACCGTCCGGCCGATCCGTCCGGCGAACAGGTCGCGTACCGGCGATCCGTTGAGGGCCCGCATCAGGGCCAGGGACTCGGCGAAATACGCCTCGGCCGGGGCTCCGTAGCAGGTGCCGTGCTTGATCCATTCGTGGCGCTCAAGCCGCGATTGGGTGCCCGGCATCACCCGACGCAGTTCGGCCCGCGTCGCCGCATCGAGGCTCGGGTCCGGCAGGGCGTCCCAGCGGCCGGCCCGGTCGTCGCGCGCCAGGTCTTGGGCGACCCCGCAATAGACCGTCCCGCGCGGCTGCGGCCACAGCCCGTGCAGGGCGAAGTGATCGGCGTCGAAGCGGCCGCGGGTCTGGGTCGCGCACTCCGGCTTGGCGCGGTGGGTTTCGCAGAACGCCGGTTGCCAACTGACCGCCAGGAGATGGTCGGCGGCCATGGCGCCGCCGGTCGCCGTCAGGACGCCGCCGACCAGTCCCAGGACAACCATCCTCCGGACCGCGGCGGCCGGGCGCGACAAGGCCGTCATGTGAAACCTCCTCCCTTGCAGGGTCAAAAGCCCCGGAAACCGCATCCGGCCGGCCGGGATGCCGGGGGATCAGTCCCCGCGCCGCCGCTTCGCCCGCAGTTCCTCCCAGTAGGCCAGCCGCTTGCCGATCTCGCGCTCGAAGCCGCGCTCGCCGGGGGAATACAGGCGCTGGCGACGCATGCCGTCGGGGAAGTAGTCCTGGCCCGAGAAGCCGTCCTCGGCGTCGTGGTCGTACTGGTAGCCCTTGCCGTAGTCCAGGTCCTTCATCAGCCGGGTCGGCGCGTTGAGGATGTGCTTGGGCGGCATCAGGGAGCCGGACTGTTTCGCCAGGCGCCGCGCCGCCGCCTCCGCCTTGTAGGCGGCGTTGGACTTCGGCGCGGTGCCGAGGTAGATCACCAGTTGGACCAGCGCCAGGTCGCCCTCCGGCGAGCCCAGGCGGTCGAAGGCCTCCCAGGCGGCGATCGCCTGGGTCAGGGCGTTGGGGTCGGCCAGGCCGACGTCCTCGACCGCGAACCGGGTCAGCCGGCGGGCGATGTAGAGCGGGTCCTCGCCGGCGGTCAGCATGCGGGCCAGCCAATAGAGCGCGGCATCGGTGTCGGAGCCGCGCAGCGACTTGTGGAGCGCCGAGATCAGGTTGTAGTGGCCTTCCTGCGCCTTGTCGTAGAGCGGCGCCCGCTTGTGCACGGCGGCGGTCAGGCCGGCCGGGTCGAGCCGCGTCCCGTCCGCCAGGTCGAACAGGGATTCCGCCATGTTGAGCAGGTAGCGCCCGTCGCCGTCGGCCATCGCCCGCAGCGCCGCCCGTGCCTCGTCGTCCAGCGGCAGCGGCCGCCCGACCTCCGCCTCGGCGCGCGCCGCCAGCGTCTCCAGGGCGGCGTCGCCCAGCCGGTTGAGCACCAGCACCCGGCAGCGCGACAGCAACGCCCCGTTCAGCTCGAACGACGGGTTCTCGGTGGTCGCCCCGACCAGGATCACCGTGCCGTCCTCCACGTAGGGCAGGAAGCCGTCCTGCTGGGCCCGGTTGAAGCGGTGGATCTCGTCGATGAACAGCAGGGTGCCCTGGCCCGCCGCCCGTCGCTGGCGCGCCCGGTCGAACACCTTGCGCAGGTCGGCGACCCCGGAGAACACCGCCGACAGGGGCTCGAAGGACAGATCGACGCGCTCGGCGATCAGGCGGGCGATGGTCGTCTTGCCGGTCCCCGGCGGTCCCCACAGAACGATCGACGACAGGCGCCCGGCGTCGAGCATGCGGCGCAAGGCCCCGTCCGGCCCCAGCAGGTGGTCCTGCCCGACCACCGCGTCCAGGCCGTCCGGCCGCAGGCGGTCGGCCAGCGGACGCGGCGCCCGGCTCTCGAACAGGGTCGCCACGTCGCCGCCT
>JANQGL010000473.1 GCA_028277325.1 Magnetospira sp. | reverse complement strand
GCCCGCTACTGGCACGCCCGGGGCGACGGCCGCCTGCAATGCGACCTCTGTCCGCGCCACTGCAAGATCCGCGACGGCCAGCGCGGCCTGTGTTTCGTGCGCGCCGCCGAGGCCGGGCGGATGGTCCTGACCACCTATGGCCGGTCGTCGGGGTTCTGCATCGATCCGATCGAGAAGAAGCCGCTCAACCATTTCCTGCCCGGGACGCCGGTCCTGTCGTTCGGCACCGCCGGCTGCAACCTGACCTGCAAGTACTGCCAGAACTGGGACATCTCCAAATCGCGCCAGGTCGACCGCCTGCAAGGCCGGGCCAGCCCGGAGGCGATCGCCGAGGCGGCCCTGCGCACCGGCTGCCGGTCGGTCGCCTTCACCTACAACGACCCGGTGATCTTCCTCGAATACGCCGTCGACACCGCAAAGGCCTGCCACGCCCGCGGCCTGAAGACGGTGGCGGTGACCGCCGGCTACATCGACCCGGAGCCGCGCCGCGAGCTCTTCGCCCACATGGACGCCGCCAACGTGGACCTGAAGGCGTTCACCGAGGCGTTCTACCGCGACCTTTGTACCGGCTCCCTGGCGGCGGTCCAGGACACCCTCCGCTATCTGGCCCGCGAGACCGACGTCTGGGTGGAGATCACCGACCTCCTGATCCCCGGCGCCAACGACGGCCCCGACGAGATCGACGCCATGACCCGCTGGGTGGTCGCCGAGCTGGGCCCGGACGTGCCGATGCATTTCTCGGCCTTCCATCCCGACTGGAAGATGACCGACCGGCCGCGCACCCCGCACGCCACCCTGATCCGGGCGCGCGACGTCGCGCTCGGCAACGGGGTGCGCCACGCCTATCTGGGCAACGTCCACGACCTCGAGCGGGAGAGCACCTACTGCCATGCCTGCGGCAGCCGGATCATCGGCCGCGACTGGTATGTGCTGTCCGAGTGGCGGCTGACCGACGACGGCCGCTGCACCCGGTGCGGCACCTCCTGCGCCGGAGTGTTCGACGGCCCGCCCGGCACCTGGGGCGCCAGGCGGGTGCCGGTGCGGATGGGGCGGCCCGCCACGTCTCCGGACGGGTGACATTCCGTTGACGACCGCGACGCCGGGTTGCGGTCGGCGGCCGTTATGGTAGAATTTCGCAATGCGGAATTTGGACGGAAGGGAGGCCAGTGTGGTGGATTCGAACTTCGCGATAGTATTCGGGGCAGAGTCCATGGCGAACTTCGACTCCGAAACCACACGAAACTCAAAAGTCTACCTGGTGTCCTTATCGAATCCGAAGTTCGAAAGCGCCTGCCGTATAATGCTCCGAACTTCGGATTCGGGACACTAGCATGGCGACGGTCGAGTTCGGCTTTCCCGGGGCGTTTGCCTTGCCCGGGTCCGGTCTGTCCGGCCGTCTCGGCGACGCCGCGACGCCGTTGCGGGAGGTGGCGAAACGCCGCAACGTGGCGCTCGACCGGATGTTCTACGACGTCGGGAACCTGACGCCGGAGGAATACGACTACATGGTCGACGTGATCAGTCCCGAGGGCACGATCCTCGTCGTCTGGCCGTCCGGGAAGAAGGGCCCCGTCGGGATCAAGCCGTTCACCGGCGACGACACCCTCCGCGAGGCCAAGGGCGACGTCCTGCAACGGTTCGCGATCGCCGGCGTCGGCAGTTCGGACCTCGGCGCGGCGGCCTTCGCGCGCACCCTGGCCGATCACTACCGGGAACCGGTCGGCGCGATCATCGCCGGCTACGGCATGGTCGACCTGATGTCCGAGGCCCTGGGCGGCTGGTTCGTCCTCGGCACGGCCAACCGCATGATGCGGGCCTATCACGCGATCGCCGGACGGGACGGCCCGTTCCAGAGGCCCCGGTCGGCGCCGTTCGGCGCCGGGTCCGCCCGCGGGCCGGCCGATCGCGACGCCGGCCTGACCACCGACAGCGCCACCCTGTACCGCCTGCTGCTCGACGATTTCCGCACCGTGCGCTCGGTCGCCGGGCACAGCAAGGGCTGCCTGTCCATCGCCTTCGCCCTGGCGCGCCTGGCCGGCAATCCCGACGTCCCGCCGACCGCGCTCGACCGGGCCAGGGCGATGCGCGTCCTGACCTGCGGGGCGGTGGTCGACCTTCCGAGCGGGTTCGACAACGTCTGTCAGTATCTGGGGGCGCTGGACGGCTTCGGCGCCATGAACTCGCGCCTGTGGCTCGACCACGTCCTGATCCCGCAGGCCTGGCACCACCTGAACACGGACCTGCCCTTGCACATGGACCTCGCCGGTATCCTGGCCTGCGAACCGGCATGACCGCGCCGCGCCGGACCGGGCCATTTTTCGCGTGCCCCGACGCCGGACGGGTGATAAACAGCCGGCTCTGAGCGACGGGGCAATCGAATGCGCAAGACGTGGCTGAGCCTGGCCGCCAAGTCGGTGGTGTCGGTCGGGATGATCGCGTGGCTGCTGGGCAGCGTGGACATGGCGGCGGCATGGGGCGAGGTGCGCGAGGTGGGCGTCGCCGCCCCGCTCGGCGTCCTGGGCCTGATCCTGATGGTCCAGCTGCCGATCGGGGTGGCCCGCTGGTGGGTGGTGCAGGCCGCTATCGCGGCGCCGCTGAATGCCGGACGGCTGGCCCGGTTTTTCATGATCGGCATGTTCTTCAACCAGTTCCTGCCGTCCTCGGTGGGCGGCGACGCGGTGCGCATCTACAAGGCCTACCGCTCGGGCCTGACCCTTTCGCAGGCCTTCAACGGGGTGCTGCTGGAGCGGGCGGCGATCGTGCTGTCGCTGATCCTGCTGGTCGCCGCCCTGCAGCCGCTGCTGGCCGAACGGGTCGCGGCGCCGGGACTGCTGTGGGTGTTCCCGCTGCTGGCGGTCGGCGCCGTCGGCGGAATCGTGTTCCTGATGGTGCTCGACCGGCTGCCGGCGCGGTTCCGCCGTTGGCGCGTGGTGCGCGGCCTCGTCTCGCTGGCCCAGGATTCCCGCCGCGTGTTCCTGTCGCCGCTGTGGGGCGGCGGCGGTTTCGCGCTGTCGCTGCTCGGCAACCTCAATCTGGTGCTGATGATCTATGTGCTGGCCCTCGGCATGGACCTTGGGATCGGTCTGCTCGACTGCCTGGTCCTGGTGCCGCCGGCGATGCTGATCGGCACCCTGCCGATCTCGATCGCCGGCTGGGGGGTGCGCGAGGGCGCCATGGTGGCCAGCCTGGGGATGATCGGGGTGCCGGCCGAGAGCGCCCTCGTGGTTTCCATGCTGTTCGGGGTCTGCGCCCTGATCGGGGCGTTGCCGGGCGGCCTGTTGTGGGCCGTCGACCGCGAGGACCTGCGCGAGGTGGAGAAGGCGACCGATCACGGCCTGGGCTGAACCGACATCATGGATTCCTTAAGGACCGGCCCTATATTGTGGGGATGAACCGATCCTGCCGCGCGAGCTGGCCATGCACATCTGCCTGATCCGTCCCTCGATCGTCATCCCGGCCAACAACGTCACCTCGATGTTCACGCCGCCGGTCGGCCTCGCCTACGTGGCCGGGACGCTGCGCGACGCCGGGTTCCGGGTGCGCCTGATCGACGGCGTCGGGGAGGCCCTGGACACCCGCCAGGCCTGGTCCAACGACTGCTTCCTCTACGGCCTGACCCTGGCGCGGATCGTCGAACGGATTCCCGCCGATTCGCGGATCATCGGGGTCAGCGCCGGATTCTCCTTCGAGTGGCCGACCTGCCGGCAGCTGATCGGGATGATCCGCGCACGCTTCCCCGAGGCGCTGCTGATCGGCGGCGGCGAGCACGTGACCGCGATGCCGGCCGAGAGCCTGATGGAAACCGATCTCGACATCGGGGTGCTGGGCGAGGGCGAGGAAACGATGCTGGAAATCGCCGAGGCGCTGCGCGACGACGCGTTCGATCCGGCCGACGTGACCGGGATCGTCTATCGGGAGGCGGGCGGCGGCCTCGTCGAGACGCCGCGCCGGCCGCGCCGCCGCGACCTGGACCGCATCCCCTGGCCGGCCTGGGACCTGGTGCCGATGGAGGGCTACCTGTCGCGCGGCTACGGGTTCGGGGTCGACCGCGGCCGCTCGATGCCGCTGATCGCCAGCCGCGGCTGCCCCTACCAGTGCACCTTCTGCTCCAACCCCGGCATGTGGACCACCCGCTGGGTGGCGCGCGACGTCGACGACCTGCTCGACGAGATCGCGTTCTACCAGCGCACCTACCGGGCGACCAATTTCGACTTCTACGATCTGACCGCCATCGTGAAGAAGGCATGGATCGTCGAGTTCTGCGAGAAGATCGCCGAACGCGGCCTGGTGTTCACCTGGCAGCTGCCCAGCGGCACCCGCACCGAGGCCATCGACGCCGAGGTGGCGCGGCGTCTCCGCCGCTCGGGGTGCCGCAACATGTCCTATTCGCCGGAAAGCGGGTCCCCGAGCGTGCTCGAACGCATCAAGAAAAAGATCTCCACCGACTCGGTGATCGACTCGATCCGCAGCGCGGTCGGCGAGGGCATGAACATCAAGACCAACGTCATGTTCGGGTTTCCGGGCGAGACCCTGCGCGAGGTCCTGGAAAGCTATCTGTTCATCGTCCGCATGGCGCTGGCCGGGGCGCACGACCTCAGCATCTGGGCGTTCTCGCCCTATCCGGGATCGGAGCTGTTCAACCAGTTGCGGGCCGAGGGCCGGGTGGTGGTCGACGACGCGTACTACGATTCGCTGCGGTCCTACGCCGACACCTCGCGGACCCGCTCCCACAGCGCGCATTTTTCCGACCGCCAGCTGAAGCGCCTGCGCTACCTGGGCCTGGTGCTGTTCTATGGCACGTCATGGCTGCGGCGACCGCATCGCCCCTTCCGGATGCTCCTGAACGTCTACCGCGGCACCCATGAATCGCGGGCCGAAATGGGTCTCGCCAACCTGCTGAGGCGACGGCGCATGAACGTCGACCCGCAGGGCACGTGAACGGAACCGGGCTTTTTTTCCGGTCGCGACCGAAGCGTGGTGGATTGGAAGCTCGCGACGGTATTCGGGGCCGACTCCATGGCGAACGTCAACTCCGAAGTTCGAAATCGCCCGCCCCATCATGCAACGGACTTCGGAGTCGGGACACTGGAGTCTCCGTTCTGATCAAGGCCTGATTTCGGCCCATGTGCGATGGCCGTGCATCTGACCGACCGGCGGCCGGGCCGCCGGCCGCAGGCCGCCGGCCGCGGCGGGTGACCAGCCAGACGCCGAGCGCGATCGGCACCACCCCGACGAGATCGCCGGCCAGCACCGGCTCGCCCAGCAGCGCCCAGCCGAACATCAGGCCGAGCGGCGGCAACAGGAAGTGCAGCGCCCCGGCCGACGTCGCGCTGCCGATCCGCAGCAGCAGGAACCAGATCGCGAACGCG
>JANQGL010000342.1 GCA_028277325.1 Magnetospira sp. | reverse complement strand
TTCGGGGTCGGGGCCAGCGGCGGTGTGGCCTCGGCCGCCTCCGGCACCGTTTCCGCGATCAAGGAATCCATCGTTTCCGGGGGGGCGGGGGTGTCGGCGGCGGGGGCCGGTGCGACCAGGGGAGTCGGCGCGTCCGGCAGGCGGCGCGGCGGATCGACCGGCGGCGCCGGCGGGTCGGCGGCCGGTGGCGGGAGCGGCGCCTCGGGCGGCGGCAGGAGGCGCTCGACGCCGGGCCGCGGCCCGTTGTCGCCGACCCGGCCATAGACCAGCTTGTCCTGGTTGGGCACGTCGAGGCCGCCCGGGTGTTCCGGACGCTCCTTGTCCGGCCCCTCGGGGGCGCGGATCAGGGGCACCTCGCCGGTGACCTGGACGCCGCCGTGGGTGAGCGCGTACCAGGCGCCGCCGCCGATCAGGACCGCGGCCGCCGACAGCAGGACCAGGCGGGCCCGCCGCCGGGCCCGCCGCCGTTCGAGGTTGTCGATGTCCGGGAGGTCGGGAATCGTCTCGTGGCGCCAGTCCCCGTTCCGCGTCGGGTCGGGTCGTCCATCGTAGTTCTCGATGATCTCCGCCATGTCAGCGCATCTCCTCCAGCGGCGTCACGCCGAGCACCCCCAGCCCGCCGGCGATCACCGTCGCGACCCCCCTGAGGAGGGCCAGACGGGCCAGCGTGAGCACCGGATCGTCGGGGTGGATGAATCGCAGTTCGGCATCGCGGTTGCCCTTGGTCCACAGGCCGTGGAACTGCGACGCCAGGTCGTAGAGGTAGTAGGCCACGCGATGCGGCTCGTGGGCCTCGGCCGCCGTCTCGACCAGCCGCGGCCAGGCCGCCAGGGTTCGGATCAGGGCGATCTCGTCGGTGCCGTCGAGGCGGCCGAGGTCGCTCCGCGACAGCTCGGCCGCGGTCAGCGCGTCGGCGCCGAAGGTCTCGGCGGCGTGGCGCAGCACCGAGTGACAGCGGGCGTGGGCGTACTGGACGTAGAAGACCGGGTTGTCCTTCGACTGTTCGAGCACCTTGACCAGATCGAAATCCAGATGGGCGTCGTTCTTGCGGGTCAGCATGATGAAGCGGACCACGTCCTTGCCCACCCGGTCGATCACCTCGCGCAGGGTGACGAAGGTGCCGGCCCGCTTCGACATCCTCACCGGCTCGCCGTCGCTCAGCAGGTTGACCATCTGGCACAGCTTGACGTCGAGGGTCGCGTTGCCGCCGGTCAGGGCCAGCACGGCGGCCTGCATGCGCTTCACGTAACCGCCGTGGTCGGCCCCCCAGACGTCGATCATCACGTCGAATCCGCGCTTGTACTTGTCGCGGTGATAGGCCATGTCGGTGGCGAAATAGGTCCAGTTGCCGTCCGACTTCTTGAGCGGACGGTCCACGTCGTCGCCGAACCCGGTGGCCCGGAACAGGTACAGGGGCACCGCTTCCCAGTCGTCGGGCGTCCTGCCCTTGGGCGGTTCCAGGATCCCCTCGTAGGCCAGACCCTGGCGCTCCAGGAAGCCGCAGGCCTCGTCGACCGCGCCGGCCCCGACCAGGGCGCGCTCCGACGTGAACCGTTCGAACGCGATGCCGAGGGCCCGCAGATCGTCGCGGATCAGGTCCATCATGGCGGCGACCGACTCGGTGCGCAGCAGGGCGCGCCGCGCGTCGGGCGCCATGTCGAGCAGCGCCGGGCCGCACTCCTCGGCCAGCGCCTTTCCGACCGGGATCAGGTAGGCGCCCGGATAAAGGCCGTCCGGCATTTCGCCCACATCCTCGCCCAGGGCCTCGCGGTAGCGGAACGCGACCGAATCGGCGAGGGCATCCACCTGCACCCCGGCGTCGTTGACGTAGTATTCGCGGGTCACCGAGAAGCCGGCCTTCTGCATCAGCCCGGCCAGGGCGTCGCCGACCACCGCGCCGCGCCCGTGGCCGACGTGCATCGGGCCGGTGGGATTGGCCGACACGAACTCCACGTTGACCTGAACGCCCGCGCCGAGGGTCGAGTCCCCGTAGGACGGGCCGGCGAGCAGGAGCTCGCGCAGGCGGTCGCGCCAGAACCGGTCGGCCAGCCGCAGGTTGAGGAATCCGGGGCCGGCGACCTCGGCCGCCGTCACCTCGGGCAGGTCGGCCAGCAGGTCGGCCAGCCGCCCGGCCAGGTCGCGCGGCTTCAGGCCGGCCGGCTTGGCCAGCGCCAGGGCGGCATTGGTGCTGATGTCGCCGTGCGCCGGGTCGCGCGGCGGCTCGACGGTGAGCCGGTCCAGATCCAGGCCTTCCGGCAGCAGACCCTCGGCGGCCAGCTGGTCGATGGCGGCGCCCAGTTTGTCTTCGAAGGCTCGGAACAGGTTCATGAGGTGCGGGCCCGTACGTCGAAAAGGGTGTGGTGCTCGTCCAGTGCCGCGCGGTCGGTCATCGCGGCGATGTAGTCCATGGCCGTCCGCGCGGTGGCGGCGTCGCCCGGCGGCCCGGCGCGCCGCTGCCAGTCGGTCGGCAGGCAGTTGGGCTCGTCCAGGAACAGGGCGAACAGCTCGCGCACCACCCGGCGCGCCTTGCTGGCCATGCGATTGACTTTGTAATGCCGGTACATGTGCTCGAAAAGGAACTTCTTGAGCGCCTTGTCGTTGGCCGTCATGGTTTCCGAGAACGCGGCGACCGGGCCGTCCATCGCCCGGATGTCGTCCGGATGCCCGGGTGCCGCCGCCTCGATGCGCCGCCGCGTCTCGGCCAGCAGGTCGTCGACCATCAGGCCGATCAGCCGGCGCACCGCCTCGTGCACCTTGCGCGACCAGTCGATGCCCGGATGCTGCGCCGCCACCTCGGCGAACACCGGCCCGACCAGCGGCACGTCGGCCAGGTCCTCGATGCTGAACAGGCCGGCCCGGAGGCCGTCGTCGATGTCGTGGTTGTTGTAGGCGATGTCGTCGGACAGCGCCGCCACCTGGGCCTCGGCCGCCGCGAAGGTCTCCAGGCCCAGGGCGTGGCGCCGGTCGTAGGCCGCGATGGCGTCCGGCGGCGGGCCCCGGTGGCGGCTTCGGGAGCCGCTCAGCGGGCCGTTGTGCTTGACGATGCCCTCCAGGGTTTCCCAGGTCAGGTTGAGGCCGTCGAACTCGGCGTAGCGGGCCTCCAGGGCGGTCACCACCTTCAGCGACTGGGCGTTGTGGTCGAACCCGCCGAACGGCCGCATCATCTCTTTCAGGGCGTCCTCGCCCACGTGGCCGAACGGCGGATGGCCCAGGTCGTGGGCCAGCGCCAGGGCCTCGCCCAGGTCCTCGTTCAGGCCCAGGCAGCGGCAGATCGAGCGGGCGATCTGCGACACCTCCAGGCTGTGGGTCAGGCGGGTGCGGAAGAAGTCGCCCTCGTGGTTGACGAACACCTGGGTCTTGTACTCCAGGCGCCGGAAGGCGGCCGAGTGGATGATGCGGTCGCGGTCGCGCTGGAAACAGGTCCGGGTGACGCTTTCCGGTTCCGGAAACAGGCGTCCCCGGCTCTGCGCCGGGTGGCAGGCGTAGGGCGCCAGGGGGTGGTGGTTGTGCATGGCGCAACCTAGTGTCCCGAATCCGAAGTTCGTATCATTATACGGCAGGCGCTTTCGAACTTCGGATTCGATAAGGACACCAGGTAACCTCTTGAGTCTAGTGTGGTTTCGGAGTCGAAGTTCGCCATGGAGTCGGTCCCGAATACTGTCGCGAACTTCGACTCCACCACACTAGGGCCTGTAGACATGCATTTGCTAGCGAGGAATGCGGCGACGAGATGGATGGCGGCGCGATAGCTGGTGTCGGTTTTGTCGTATCGCGTGGCGATGCGGCGGAATTCCTTGATTTTCCGGAAGAAGTTCTCGACCAGGCGACGCCGTTTATACATCTCGGCGTCGTAGGGAGTTTTGACCGCCCGGCTGCCGTTGGCAGGAATGACGGCGACGGCGCCGCGGTCGTTCAATTCGGTCCGCAGCCAGTCGGCATCGAACGCCTTGTCGCCGATGAGCGCCGCGAAGTCGA
>JANQGL010000340.1 GCA_028277325.1 Magnetospira sp. | reverse complement strand
ACCGCCCAGTCGTCGCCGGTGGCGTCGAGCAGGCCGTTCAGCTTGGCGATCATCGGCCGCCCCCGACCGCCGTCGCGACCGCCGGCACCGGCCGCTGGTGGGCGTGACAGATGGCGACCGCCAGGGCGTCGGCCGCGTCGGCGTCGCCGAAGTCGGCCCCCGGCAACAGGGTGCGCACCATCATCTGCACCTGTTCCTTGGCCGCGTGGCCGGTTCCGACCACCGTCTTCTTGATCTGGTTGGGGGTGTACTCGAACACCGGAATCCCCTGTCGTGCCGGCACCAGCAGGGCGACGCCGCGCGCCTGCCCGAGCTTGAGCGTCGAGGTCGGATTGCGGTTGACGAAGGTCTCCTCCACCGCCGCCGCGTCGGGCGCGTGGTCGGCGACCGCCGCCGCCAGGCCGTCGGCCAGCTGCACCAGGCGGCGCGCCAGGCCGTCCGAGGGGTCGGTGGACACGCGGCCGGCGGCGACGAAGCGCAGGCGCGTTCCCGACGCGTCGACGACCCCCCAGCCGGTCTGTCTAAGGCCCGGGTCGAGTCCGAGGATCCGCATCGCCGCCCTCCGGAGCGCCCTATTCGGCGCCCAGTTTCTCCATGATGTCGTCCGGGACGTCCATGTTGGTAAACACGTGCTGCACGTCGTCCAGGTCCTCCAGGGTGTCGATCAGCTTGAACAGGCCGCGCGCCCTGTCCTCGTCCAGCTCGGTGGTGGTCAGCGGCTTCCAGTCCAGCTCGGCGCCCGACGGGTCGCCGAACGCCGCCACCATGCCGTCGAGCACCGCGTGCAGTTCGTCCGGCCCGCAGGACACCTCGTGGACGTCGTCGGTGGAGTCCACGTCGGAGGCCCCGGCTTCCAGCGCCGCCTCGAACACCGCGTCGTGCCCGGCGCGGTCGAGCGGATAGGTGATCAGGCCGCGGCGCTCGAAATTGAACGACACCGAGTTGGTCTCGCCGAGGCTGCCGCCCATCTTGCTGAACGCGGCGCGGACGTCGGAGGCGGTGCGGTTCCTGTTGTCGGTCAGCGCCTCGACGATGATCGCCACGCCTCCCGGGCCGTAGCCCTCGTAGCGCATCTCCACGTAGTCCTCGCCGTCGGTCTCCCCGGCCCCCTTCTTGATCGCCCGTTCGATGTTGTCCTTCGGCATGGACGCCGCCTTGGCCGCCGCCACGGCGGTCCTGAGGCGCGGATTCATCGCCGGATCGGGCGCCCCCAGCTTGGCCGCGACGGTGATCTCGCGGCCCAGCTTGGCGAACTCGCGGGCCCGCTTCTTGTCCTGCGCGCCCTTGCGGAACATGATGTTCTTGAACTTGGAATGACCGGCCATGGATCGATGACCCCCCAACAACGCCGTTTGCCGAAAAAGGAACGAACCTGACGTCCGTCGATCCGAGCAGGGTTACCGGGGTTCTCGTAGCAACGCAATATGGCAATATCGCGGCTCCGGGGACGGCATCCTTCAGGGGTCCCCGGCGCCGGGACCGCGCCCTTGGCGCCGGCCGGGGGGATTTCCTCCGACGGCGCCGGCGGACCGCCTCACGGCATCAGAAGGCGCAACCGGGTCGGCAGAGCCGTCACCCGGAGGGGCAGGACGCCCAGCACGTCGCCGTCGCCCTGCACCGGATCGCCGTCCGGCCCCTCGATGGTGATCTCGCGCGCCGCCACCACCGCGACGTCGCGGAAATGGCGCAGGCGGCCGCTCAGCAGGCCCCAGGCGTAGCGCAGGGTGTCCCACCGGCCGCTGCGCCGGAACACGCAGACCTGGAAAGAGTCGGCGTCCAGGCGGGCCTGCGGCGCGCAGACGAATCGGCCGCCGTAGAAGCGTCCGTTGGCGACCACCGCCGACGCCGCCTCGATCGGCTGCCCGTCGAGGACCAGGCGGTAGCGCGGAAACGGATACTTGATCAGCTGCACCAGGGTTTCGAGCACGTAGGCGAGCTTGCCGAGGGCCATCCGGCCGAGCAGCCGCTTGACCGCCGGGTCGACCCCCGCCACCACCCGGGCGTCGAACCCGATTCCGGCCATCTGCGCGAACCGGCGGCCGTTGGCCAGCCCCACCTTGACCGCCACCGGCGCCGATCGGGCGATGGTCCGGGCCACCGCGCGCGGCTGGCCGGACAGGCCGATCTCGTGGGCCAGCACGTTGGCGGTGCCGAGCGGGATGATGGCCAGCGGCAGGCGGAAATCGGACAGCCCGTTGATGACCTCGTTGACCGTGCCGTCGCCGCCGGCCGCCGCCAGGGCGTCATGGGCCTCGGCGGTCGCCGCGCGGGCCAGCGCCTCGGCGTCGCCGCGCCGCCTGGTATGGCGCACCGTCACCGTGCATCCCTCGGCGCACAGCGCCGCCACCACCCGCGCGAACCGGTCGGCATGGCGCTGACCGGCCACCGGATTGTGGATGACCAGGACGCGGCGACAGGAGGGGTCGGAATGCGGCGCACTCATCGGGGCAGGTCCATCCAATCATGACGTTTACATGACAACAATAAGATGGATATATGACAAATCCCGCCGCCTTGCAACGGCAAGCCCCGTCCGGTCGACCAGGAAATGTCTTGAATATTTCACATCTCCGCGTGGCATTTCCGTTACAGAATGCATACTGGACAACCACAAAATAAACAGGTACTGACCTGGTGGGACCACAACACTTATTGCCTGCGGCCTTTGCGCTCGGGGTGGGGGCAAGTCGTGACATCGATGGGGCAAGATAAGTTCCGTTATCGGACCATTTGGATTTCGGACATCCATCTCGGCACCAAGGGGTGCAAATCCGAATTCCTTTTGGATTTCCTGAGGTACACGGAATCCGATTACCTCTACCTGGTCGGGGACATTATCGACAACTGGCGCCTGTCCCGGAAATGGGAATGGACCCAAAGCCATAACGACGTGGTGCAAAAGCTGTTGCGCAAGGCGCGCAAGGGGACCAAGGTCTATTACATTCCCGGCAACCACGACGAGAATTTCCGGACCTTCGCGCGCCACCGATTCGGCAACGTGGCCATTCAGATGGAGGCCATCCACACCACGGCCGACAAGCGCCGCCTGCTGGTCCTGCACGGCGACCAGTTCGACGCCGTGGTCAAGTACGCCAAGTGGCTCGCCCACCTGGGCGACTGGGCCTACGAGATGCTGCTGGAGATCAACCACCTGGTGAACCTGACCCGGCGCCGCCTCGGACTGCCCTACTGGTCGCTGTCGGCGTTCCTCAAGCACAAGGTCAAGAACGCGGTCGAGTACATCAGCCGCTACGAACTGGCGGTGGTCACCGAGGCCCGCAAGCGCGGCGTCGACGGGGTGGTCTGCGGCCATATCCACGCCTCGGCCCTGTTCGACATGGACGGCATCCTGTATGCCAACGACGGCGACTGGGTGGAAAGCTGCACCGCCCTGGTGGAGCATCACGACGGCCGGCTGGAGATCATCGACTGGCTGAAGATCCGGCAGTTCTCGCCGATCGACGCCCGGGTCCGCGATACCGCGCCGCCCGATTTTTCCAAACCGACCGAAACCAACGGCGCCGAGACATGACTTCCGACATCGCCGATCCGCCGATCCGCGTGGTGATCGTCACCGACGCGTGGTTCCCCCAGGTCAACGGCGTGGTGCGCACCCTGCACACCCTGGGCATGACGCTGACCGCCATGGACCAGGAGGTAATCCACGTCACCCCGGACCATTTCCGCACCGCGCCCTGCCCGACCTATCCGGAAATCCGCCTCGCCCTGATGCCGCGCCGCAAGGTGGCGCGGCTGATCGAGGCGGCGCAGCCCTGCGCCATCCACATCGCCACCGAGGGGCCGCTCGGCCTGGCCGCCCGGCAGTACTGCCGCAAGCGCGGCCTGCCGTTCACCACCGCCTACCACACCCGGTTTCCCGAGTACATCCATGCCCGGTTCCGGCTGCCGCTGGCCTGGTCCTATGCCTTCATGCGGTGGTTCCACGGCCGCTCGTCGGGGATCATGGTGGCCACCGAGACCATCGAGCAGGACCTGCGCAAGCGCGGGTTCGGAAACATCAAGCGATGGACGCGCGGCGTCGACACCGAGCTGTTCCACCCGCGCTGGCGCACCGCCCCGCCGGACGACCTGCCGGGCGGCGACGAACGGCGCTTCCTCTACGTGGGCCGGGTGGCGATCGAAAAGAACATCCGCGCCTTCCTGGACCTGAAGCTCCCGGGCCGCAAGATCGTGGTCGGCGACGGACCGCAGCTGGCCGAGTTGTCCCGCCAGTATCCGGACGTGGTGTTCGCCGGCGCCCGCCACGGCGAGGATCTGGCGCGCTGGTACGCGGCGGCCGACGTGTTCGTGTTCCCGAGCCGCACCGACACCTTCGGCCTGGTGCTCATCGAGGCCCTGGCCTCCGGGGTCCCGGTGGCCGCCTATCCGGTTCCGGGGCCGCTCGACGTGATCGGCGACCACCCGGCCGGGGCGCTCGACGACGACCTGGGCCGGGCGGTGGAGCGCGCCCTGACGATTCGGCGCGACGTCTGCCGGGCCCACGCCGAGACGTTCTCCTGGACCGCCAGCGCGCTGCAGTTCCTGGGCAACCTGCGGCCGTTCTGCGACGACATCCACGACCTGGAGGGCCTGGGGCGCAGCCTGGGCGCCCGGGCACAGGAGGCCGAGGCCGCGGAATAGCCGGCGTCCCCTTAGCGGGATTTCAATTGCGGGGTGATCGTGTAGGCGCCGCCGGGCTGCTCCCGGCACACGACATCGCCGACATCGGGGTTGAGCAGCATGGCGGCCACGGTGTCGCCAATCTCGTGGCGCGGCACGTCGATCACGGGACTCGGCAGGTTCGTGTTCACGGTCGGGCCTCCCGGTTTCAGTACGAAGCGATCAGAACGCGAACTTCGCCCGCGCCTTGGCCAGCAACGGACGCAACAGGCAGTTGGTTTTCAGGTCGAGGGGATCGACGCGGGTCCAGCCCTCGGCGTCCAGCCATTCACGGGCGGCGGTCCAGTTGGCGTTTTTGCCCTCCGGCGTCCCGGTGGCCAGCAGCCAGGTCTGGTAGCGCGCGGAGAGCGGCGTGGCCTCGCAGAAGGCCACCGCCGGCCGGTTCGCGAAATCGGCGTCCGTGCTGTCGCCGCTCAACACGGAGAAGCTGGGAATCGGGGCGCTCAGCCTCCCGTTCCCGTCGACCCGCAGGTCGAAGCCCACGTAGCCCACCACCAACGGCTCGGCGAAGGTCTGGCGTAGCGACACGGCTTGGCTGGTGGCCTGGGTGAAGCGGACCGACCCGCCGGGCGCCGCCGCGGCCCCCGTGTTGAGGGTGGTCGACAGGGCCGAGAGGGCCTCCCGGTAGGCCTCGCCGGCCTTCTTGACCTGCTCCGGGTCGCTCCCCGACAGATCGGGCAGCGCGACCGGCTGCGCGGCCCCGGCATCCGCGCCGCCGAGCAGGCTGTCGGCCTTGGCCAGGGAGACGTCCAGGCCCTTGGCCACGTAGACCCGGTTGATCACCCTCAGATAGATCGGCGACCCGGTCTCCCGGACCATCGCGGCCAGCGTGTCGCCGATTTCGGGGGATCCGTCGTACCAATGGTGGACGCGGCGCAACAGGCTGGCGCCGTCGATGCCGTAGGTGGCGGCGTCACTGATCGTGACCGTGCCGACCGCCCGCGCCGCGCCCATCAGCCCCAAACCGACCGGAATCCCCTGGATGGGCAGGGCCAGTTTCAGCCCGCCGCCCTTGGACACCGAAAAGGTGTAGGTCGGAAACGCCGCCTTGGGAACCTGCCCGCTTGCCGCGCCGCCCGCCGGTCGCGGCAGGAACCCGCCGCCGTAGAACACCGCGTAGTCGAGCCCGTGCAGCCGGGTCACCAGGTTGTCGGTCGGCAGGAACCCT
>JANQGL010000297.1 GCA_028277325.1 Magnetospira sp. | reverse complement strand
ACTTTGCTGTTTTGGGGATTTTGGGCGCGCGGCCGCCGCTGGCGATGCCGCGCGAGGCGGCCGACGACTTCTTCGTCTGGGCCACCCTGGGGGTGATTCTCGGCGGCCGGCTCGGCTTCGTGCTGTTCTACAATCTGCCCTACTACCTGGACAATCCTCTCGAAACCCTCATGGTCTGGCACGGCGGCATGGCGTTTCACGGCGGCCTGCTCGGGGTTGTCCTGGCGATGTGGCTGTTCACCCGGCAGCGCCGCCTGTCGTTCCTGGCGTTCGGCGACGTGGTGGCGCGGGTGGCGCCGATCGGCCTGTTCTTCGGCCGGCTGGCCAATTTCGCCAACGGCGAGCTGTGGGGGCGGCCGACCGACCTGCCCTGGGGCATGGTGTTCCCGCGTGCCGACCACCTGCCGCGCCACCCGAGCCAGCTTTACGAGGCGGCCCTGGAGGGGGGGGTGCTGTTCGCCGTCGTCAACCTGTTGGCCCGCGACGACCGCCGGCGCAACCGGCCGGGGCTGGTCGGCGGGGTGTTCCTGATCGGCTACGCGATCGCCCGCATCGTCGTCGAATTCGCCCGCCAGCCCGATCCGCAGCTGGGGTTCCTGCTGTTCGGCGCCACCATGGGGCAGCTTCTGTCGGTTCCCATGCTGCTGCTCGGGCTCTATCTTGTCCGGCGCGCCAAGCCGACCGATGAAAGGATGTCATGACCGATCTGTCCGACCTGATCCGCCAGCGCATCGCCGAGGACGGCCCGTTGAGCCTCGCCGACTTCATGGGCATCGCCCTCACCCACGCCGACGGCGGATACTACATCACCCGCGATCCGTTCGGCGTGGCCGGCGATTTCACCACCGCGCCCGAGGTCAGCCAGATGTTCGGCGAACTGATCGGCCTGTGGAGCGCCGTGACCTGGCAGTCGATGGGCGGGCCGGACCCGGTGCGGGTGGTCGAGCTGGGTCCCGGGCGCGGCACCCTGATGGCCGACCTGCTGCGCGCGGCGCACGCGGTGCCGGCCTTCGCGCGCGCCATCCGGCCGCATCTGGTGGAGATCAGCCCGACCCTGCGCGCCGCCCAGGAGCAGGCGCTCGGCGCCGCCGGCCCGGACCACGCGCCGACCTGGCACACGGCGCTGGGCGAGGTGCCGCTCGGACCGTCGATCATCATCGCCAACGAGTTCTTCGACGCCCTGCCGGTGCGCCAGTTCGAGCGGACCGAGGAAGGCTGGCGGGAACGCCTGGTCGACAGCGATCCGGCGGGCGGGTTCTGCGTGACCCTGTCGCGCAAGGAGGTGGCGCGGCTCGGACCGGCCCCCGAGGGGAGCGTCCAGGAGATCTGCCCGGAGGGCAACGAGACCGCGGCCGCCATCGGGCGCCGCCTGGCGGCGTTCGGCGGCGTCGCCCTGATCATCGACTACGGGCACGAGGAGACGGCGCTCGGCGACACCCTGCAGGCGGTGCGCGATCACGCGTTCGCCCCGGTGCTGGAGGCGCCGGGCGAGGCCGACCTGACCGCGCATGTGGACTTCGAGGCCCTGGCCAACGCCGCCCAGGTGGCCGGCGCGCGCGCCTACGGGCCGGTGCCGCAGGGGCATTTCCTGATGGCCCTGGGACTGGCCGAGCGGACCCGTGCCCTGCTCGACGCGGCCGACGCGCGGCAGCGCGAGGACATCGCGGCGGCCCAGCACCGTCTGGCGCACCCCGACGAGATGGGCCTGCTGTTCAAGGTCCTGGCGCTCGGCGCGCCGGATCTGCCGACGCCGGCCGGGTTCGAGGGCGCCTAGATGCTGACCATCGCCACCCTCAACGCGATCGCCGGCGTCCGGCACGGCTTCTTCACCCGGCAGGGCGGGGTGAGCGAGGGGCTGTATGCGTCCCTCAACTGCGGCCCCGGCTCCGGGGACGACCCGAAGCGGGTCGCCGCCAACCGGGCGCGGGCGCTGCAGCAGCTGGGCCAGTCGCCGGACGCGCTGACCACCCTGCACCAGGTGCACTCGGCCAGGGCGGTTCGGGTGAGCGGCGCGTGGCCCGACGCGCCGCCGGAGGCCGACGGCATGGTGACCGCGACCCCGGGGGTGGTGCTGGGCGTCCTCACCGCCGACTGCGCGCCGGTGCTGCTGGCCGATCCCCAGGCCCGGGTGATCGGCGCCCTGCACGCCGGCTGGCGCGGCACCCTGGCCGGGGTGGTCGAGGCGACGGTGACCGAGATGGCGGCGCTGGGCGCCAAGCCGTCGCGGGTCGTCGCCGCGGTGGGGCCGTGCATCCATCTGCGCTCCTACGAGGTCGGGCCGGACCTGGTCGCGCCGCTGCTCGACGACGACCCGGGCAACAAGGCGTTTTTGAGTCCGTCGCGCACCGGGGACCGGTTCCTGTTCGATCTCGCCGCCTACGTGATGTCGCGGCTGGAGCGGGCCGGCCTGCGCGAGTTGGTGAGCACGCCGTGCGACACCTATGCCGAGGCCGAGCGGTTTTTCAGCTACCGCCGGGCCCGCCATCTGGGCGAGCCCGATTACGGCCGGCAGCTCTCGGCCATCCTGCTCGACGCCTGACGGCCGAATACCTTATGATCAATGGAGGCTTGACGATCCGGCGCCGGAGGCGATGTCGATCACGTCCGGGCGCCGGAATCGCGATCCTGCCGGCCGGGCTCGCGGTCGCCTGCGCGCCGCCGGCCGTTACTCATGTCATTTGGCATCGATGGACATCAGACCCGAAACGCCGAGCGATCACCAAACGATACATCGCCTCGCCAAAACCGCCTTTGAACCGATGCCTTTCAGCGACGGAACCGAGGCGGATTGCATCAATTCCTTGCGTGACGATGGGGATCTGACGCTATCCCTGGTGGCGATAAATGATACGGGCATAGTTGGCCATATCGCCTTTTCCCCCGCGTTCATCGATGGCACTTCGAATGGGTGGTTCGGTTTGGGGCCGGTCGCGGTATGGCCCCATCTTCAAAACAGGGGCATCGGCAGCGCGCTCGTTAACACGGGTCTTCGCCGGCTTCGACGGATCAAGGCAAGCGGCTGTGTTCTGATAGGAGATCCGGAGTATTACAGCCGGTTTGAGTTTCGGTCGGATGGCGGATTGGTTTATCGGGATTTACCATCCAAATACGTACAATGGCTCGCTTTCGGTGGCTTGAAGCCATTTGGAGTGCTGAAATTCAGTCCGGGTCTCGAGTGACCATCCCGCCTCGCATGCGGCTGGCGGTCGCGGACGATCCGGCGGCGGCCCGCCATCCGGGCGAGCCCGATGACGGCCGCCAACTCTCGGCCATCCCGTTCGAAACCTGACCGGGCGCCGGACGGCCGAATGCCGTATAG
>JANQGL010000226.1 GCA_028277325.1 Magnetospira sp. | reverse complement strand
ACCGCCCCACGTGCAGCACGTAGGGCGGCTTGAGGTCGTTGGCCTCGATGATCGCCCGCATGGGGACCCGGCGGCGGCACCGCCGGCGCGATCGGCGCGCCGCGGGTTCGGGTGGTGCGCGGCGACACCGTCTACGCCATCTCGCGCCGCCACCGGGTCCCCATGCGGGCGATCATCGAGGCCAACGACCTCAAGCCGCCCTACGTGCTGCACGTGGGGCGGTGGCTGGACCTGCCCAAGGTGCGGGTGCACGAGGTGCGGCGCGGCGACACCCTGTACGGAATCGCCCGCCGCTACGGCACCCGGATGGCGGCGATCGCCAGCCTCAACGGCCTCGAGTCGCCCGACGTGATCTATCCCGGGCAGACACTGGTGCTGCCCGGCGGCTGGGTGCCGGCGCCGAGGCACCAGGTGCCCCGGGCGCGTCCGCAGCCCGGGCAGAAGGTGGAGGTGACGGCCCGCGCCGTCCCGACCCCGCGTCCGCAGGCCGCACCGCCGCCGCCGAAGGCGACCGGGCGGTTCGAGTGGCCGCTGCGCGGCCGCATCCTGCACAGCTTCGGGTCCAAGGGGCAGGGGCTGCACAACGACGGCATCAACATCGCGGCGCCGCGCGGCACCGGGGTGCGGGCGGCCGAGAACGGCGTCGTGGTCTATGCCGGCAACGAGTTGAAGGGATTCGGCAACCTGCTGCTGATCAAGCACGCCGACGGCTGGGTCACCGCCTACGCCCACAACGACCGCCTGCTGGTCGCGCGCGGCACCCGGGTCCGCAAGGGCCAGAAGATCGCCGAGGTGGGGTCGTCCGGCGGCGTCACCGAGCCGCAGTTGCACTTCGAACTCCGGCGCGGCAAGACGGCGGTCGACCCGATCAGGTATCTGCCGAAGGTGATGGCGGGCCTGTAACGGCGCCGTCTACCCCGTGAACGGCCCCTCCAGACCTTCGGTGGCGATCGCCCTTCGCACCGCCGGACGCTCCAGCACCGCCGCGCAGAGCCGGCCCAGGCGCGGCAGGCGGCCGGGCGGGTCGTCCAGGTGGCGGCCCCAACGGACCAGCATGGCGAGGTAGGGATCGGCCGCCGAATAGGTCTCGCCGAGCAGGAACGGCCCCGGGTCGAGGGCTGACTCGACGATCCCGAACCACGCGGTCAGCCGCCGGTCGGCCGCCGCCTTGACGGCGTCGGGTCCCGCCGGATCGGTGGTGTAACGCTCCGGGTAGTAGTAGGCCAGGATATCGGCCTGGATGGTGTTGGTCAGGAACATCAGCCACTTGTAGAACTGCGCCCGTTGCGGGCTGGCGAGCGGCGGGGCCAGCCCGGCTTCCGGGTGGCGGTCGCACAGGTGCAGGCAGACGGCCGCCGCCTCGAACAGCACCAGGTCGCCGTCCTCCAGCACCGGAATCCGCCCGGCCGGATTGAGCGCCAGATAGGCGGCGCTCTTGTGCGCCTGCCGCGCCTTGTCGACCCGGACCAGCTCGAACGGGGCGCCGATTTCCTCCAGCAACACGTGCGGGGCGAAGCTGGCGTTGGCCGGAAAATAGTGCAGGCGGTACATGGGCGGCCTCCCTGGCGGCGAGTGATCCTTGTGCCATCGAGCCGCATTCGCCGCCACCCGCTTCTTGCGGAAACGCCCGCGCCGACGGCAAGGCAATTCCATCCCGCCACAAACCGAGCTATTCTGCAATCTTTGAAAGTATTTCAAAAGGTGGAGCGGTCCCGCTCCGGATTCGGTCCCGCGATGCCCAGAACAAGGTATGACTTGGCGCAGCGATTCAAGGTGACCTGGCATTCGGTGGCGGCCGGGGTCACCACGACGGTCGTCCTGATCGCCGGCACCCTGCTCCTGTTCCTGGCGGTGCTGCGCCAGGGCATGGACGACAATGCGCAAGGGGTGCTCCGCGAATGGCTGTCGGTGATCGACGAGAGCCGGCAGGTGCTGAACCGCCTCAACGCCCTCGACGCGCCCCTGTGCTCGCCGGACATGCTGCGGGCGATGCGCTACGAGGAGTTCGAGGCCGAGCACATCAAGGACATCGGCGCCTTCGCCCCCGGCAAGATGATCTGCACCACCGGCCTTGGCGTCCTGGAGGAGCCGTTCGACGAGGGCACCCCGCAGATCGTCGCCGCCGACGGCACCAAGATCCATATCAACGCGCCGATCCTGATTTCCGGCCTGAAGGACTCCTCGACCATCCTGCACATCGGGCGGTTCAATGCGATTCCGAGCTTTCCGCGGGCGTTCTGGGACGAACGGGGCGCCATGCGGATCACCCTGACCGATCCGCGCGGCGGCCAGGCGTTCATCCTCCGTCAGAGTCGGGGCTGGGACTCCGCCGTCGCCCGGACGGGCCTGGATACCGAGGTCTGCGACGCGACCCTGGACCTCTGCGTGGCGGCGCACCGGTCGTGGGGCGGAATCCTCGGGCACGAGGCCTTCACGTTGAGCCTGATGGTTCTGGGCGGGGCCGCGGGCGGCGGCTTCGTTTTCCTGGCGGTGGCCCAGGCCACCAACCGGCGGCGCACCCTGCTGCGTCAGCTCAAGCGTTCCCTGGGAAAGGACGACAGGCTGACCCTGGCCTACCAGCCGATCATCGACCTGGACACCGGCGCCTGCGTCGGCGCCGAGGCGCTGGCCCGCTGGCGCGACGACACCGGGACGCCGGTGCCGCCCGATCTGTTCTTGCCGCTGGCCGAGGAACACGGCGTCATGACGCGGCTGACCCGGCGGGTGCTGGCGACCGCCAGCCGCGACCTGGTGCCGTTCCTGGTCGATCGCCCGGACTTTCGGCTGTGCCTCAACATTTCGGCCGACGACCTCCTGGGCGGGGTCCTGGAAGACGACCTGGACCGGTTCTTCGTGCAAAGAGGGGTCGCGCCCCGGCAGATTGTCGTCGAGCTGACCGAGCGTCAGCTGACCGACGAGACGATCGGCAGGGCGATCCTCGAACGTCTGCGCGGACGCGGTTTCGGGATCGCGGTCGACGATTTCGGGACCGGCTACTCGACCCTGGCCTCGTTGCGCGCCTTTCCGTTCACCGAACTGAAGATCGACCGCAGTTTCGTCAACGCCATCGACGACGGGGCGCTGAAGGCCAGCCTGTTGCCGCAGATCGTCGACATCGCGCGCAGCCTGTCCCTGGGCATGATCGCCGAGGGCGTGGAAACGCGGGTCGAGGAAACCCTGATCCGCGGCTTGAAGGTGGAGCGCGCCCAGGGGTGGTTATACAGCCCGGCGCTCGATCTCGACGCTTTCCGGGCCTACGTAACGGCGCACGACGCGCCGGACCGGTGATCCCGGTCCGCGGACCGTCCTCCCCGGTCGCGCCTGCGGTCGGCCGGTTTCGTTCGATCCGAAAAAAATGGAAAAACCGTCATCGTTTCGCGCTATGGTATGGTCACCGGTTGTGCGCGATCGAACGACGGAGGACACCATGAACAAGCGCGACATCAGCTTTGCCACGTTCAATCTGTATAACCTGCAACTGGCCGGTCGCCCGACCTACAACGGCAGGACCTACGGCGACGACCGCTACGGGGCGAAAATCGCCTGGACGGCGGCGATGCTGCGGCGGCTCGACGCCGACGTGATCGCCTTTCAGGAACTGTGGTCGCCGGAGGCGCTTGACGACGCCTTCCGCGAGGCCGGACTGCGCGACGCCTACCGGCCGGTCTTCATCCGCGACGACGGCTGGTACAACGTGGCGGTGGCGGCGGCGGTCCGCAGGCCGTGGACGGTGACCGGCCGGCAAACCCACAAGAGGGTGCCGCCGGAGCTCCAGCTGGTGAAGCACGAACTGGAAACGGTGTCGGACACCGCCGATGACGAGGACGACGACATCGCGGTGACCATCGACGTGTTCTCGCGCACCATCCTGGAATTCACCGTGGCCCACGGAGACGCCCCCGAGGTGCCGCCGATCACCGTGTTCTGCTGCCACCTCAAGTCCAAGCTGGCGACCCGGTTCAGCCGCGCCGACCACGCCCGAGCGCCGCAGATCGACGGCTTCGAGACGCCGCTCGGGGCGGCCGTGTCGACCATCCGGCGGACCGCCGAGGCGGCCGGTCTCAGGATCCTGCTCGACAAGCGGATGGACGACAACTTCGATCCGGTGGCGGTGCTCGGCGACTTCAACGACGGGGTGCTCAGCAACACCCTGCAGATCCTCACCCGGCAGCCGTCCTACCGGCTCTCCGCCAAGTCGCGGACCGGCCGCCAGAGCGAGAAGGGGCTCTATACCGCCGCCCTGCTGGACCAGCTCCGGTCGTTCCGCGACGTCAACTTCAGCCACCAACACCACGGCATCCCGGAGATTCTCGACCATGTGCTGGTGTCGGACGCGTTCTACGACGCCTCGATCCACCGCCGCTGGTCGTTCAAGGACATGCGGATCCTGACCGACCACATCAATCCGCACGACAAGGACGGCGCGGCGACCGATCACGGTCTGGTCCGGGTGTCCTTCGACTGGA
>JANQGL010000190.1 GCA_028277325.1 Magnetospira sp. | reverse complement strand
CCACCGCGCTCGCCCTCAACGGCGGCACGATCCGCGACGCGGCGGGCAACGACGCCACCCTCACCCTGGCCAGCCCCGGCGCCGCCAACTCGCTGGGCGACAACAAGGCGATCGTGGTCGACGGCATCGTCCCGGGCGCCGCCTCGGGCACCCTGACGGTCGCCGAGAACGCCGCCAACGGCACCGCCGCCGGCACGGTCAGCGCCTCCGGCGCGTCCACCTATTCCCTGACCGACACCGCGGGCGGCCGCTTCGCGATCAGCACCGGCGGCGCGGTGACGGTGGCCGACGGCTCGCTGCTCGATTTCGAGACCGGCACCAGCCACAACATCACCGTGCGGGCCGCCGATGCGGCCGGCAACACCACCGACGCCGTGCTCGCGGTCACCGTCACCAACCAGAACGAAACCCCGGTCAACACGGTGCCCGGCGCCCAGAGCGGCACCGAGGACACGGCGCTGGTGTTCTCGGCCGGCAACGGCAACGCCCTCTCGATCACCGACCCGGACAGCGGCCAGACGGTCACCACCACCCTGTCGGTGGCGAGCGGCACCGGCACCCTGTCGGTGACCGGCGGCTCCGGCGCCACGGTCACCGGCGACGGCAGCAACTCCGTTTCCATCGAGGGCACGGTGGCGCAGATCAACGCGGCCCTGGCCGCCGTCACCTATACCCCGACCGGCGACGGCTACGGCACCGCCTATGCGACCCTGACCGTGGCCTCCGACGACAGCGCCCTGAGCGACACCGACACGGTGTCGATCACCCTCGCGGGCACCGCCGACACCCCCTCGGTGACCGACGCCTCCACCACCCCGTCGACCCAGACCACGTCCGGCCTGGTGATCTCGCGCAGCGCCGACGACGGCACCGAGGTGACCCATTTCAAGATCACCGGCATCGCCAACGGCAACCTGTTCAAGAACGACGGCTCGACGCAGATCAGCAGCGGCGACTTCATCACCTTCGCCGAGGGCAACGCCGGGCTCAGGTTCACCCCGACCGGCGGCGGCGACGGCAGTTTCCAGGTGCAGGCCTCGACCGCCGCCAACGACGGCGGCCTGGGCGGGTCCACCGCCACCGCGACCGTCTCGGTGGGAATCGCGGCGGCCGACGTGACCACGGCCGAGGACACCGATTCCGGCGCCATCGCCATCCAGCGCGGCGACGTCTCGCAGACCCACTACAAGATCACCTCGATCAGCGGCGGCACCCTGTACAGCGACGCCGGGTTCACCACCCAGATCGCCGACGGCGACTTCGTCGCCGTGGCCGGGGCGACCACCAACGTCTATTTCCGGCCGACCGCCAATTCCACCACCAACGGCAGCTTCCAGGTGCAGGCCGCGACGGCGGCCAACGACGGGGCGCTCACCGGCAACCTGGCCACCTCCACGATCACCGTCACGCCGGTGGCCGACACTCCCTCGGTCACCGACGCGCAGACCAACGCGGTCACCCAGTCGGCCTCGGGCCTGGTGATCTCGCGCAGCGCCGACGACGGCGCCGAGGTGACCCACTTCAAGATCACCGGCATCGCCAACGGCAACCTGTTCAAGAACGACGGCTCGACGCAGATCAGCAACGGCGATTTCATCACCTTCGCCGAGGGCAACGCGGGCCTGAAATTCACCCCGTCGGGGTCCACCGACGGCAGTTTCCAGGTGCAGGCCTCGACCGCCGCCAACGACGGCGGCCTGGGCGGGTCCACCGCCACCGCGACCATCGACATCAACGAGGCTCCCACCCTCGACAGCGCCATCCCGGACCAGACCGCGACCGCCAACACGGCCTTCACCTATCAGGTTCCCGCCGCGACCTTCTCCGACGCCAACGGCGACAGCCTCACCTATTCCGCCACCCTGGGCGACGGCAGCGCCCTGCCGGCCTGGCTCGCGTTCACCGCCGGCACCCGCACCTTCGCCGGCACCCCGACCACCCTGGGAACGATCTCGGTGAAGGTCACGGCGACCGACGGACTCGGCCTGTCGGCCGACGACACCTTCGACGTCACCGTCCAGGCGGCGCAGACGGACCCCGACCCCACCACCGGGCCGACCGACGACGGCGGCCCGCCGCCGCCGTCCGATCCCGGACCCGCGCCCACGGATCCGGGCACCGCCGAGCCGCCGGTCATCGTCACCATCGTCCGGACTCAGACCGACGGCGGACTCGGCGGCGAGGCCGGAGGAGAGACCGGAGGAGAGACCGGGGGGGCCGAAAACGGCGGAGGCGGACCCGGCAGCACCCCGGGCGGCGGCGGGACCGACCCGGGCACGCAGACCACGCCGACGACCGGCGGCAGCTTCTCCGTGGTGGTGCTCGGCGGCGGCACCACGGTGGGCGGCGAGGGCCTGGTCACCCTGCGCCCGGTGGTCGACGCGCCGCGCCTGGCGCCGGACGGTGGCTTCGTGTTCACCCTGCCGGCCGACATCTTCGCGCACACCCGGGCCGACGCCCTGGTCCAACTGTCGGCGACCCAGGCCGACGGTTCGCCGTTGCCGCTTTGGCTGAGCTTCGATGCGCAGTCCGGCACCTTCCTCGGCGAGGCGCCGCCGGGCGTGACCGGAGAAGTCACCGTCCGGGTGGTGGCCCGCGACCAGTCCGGGGGCGAGGCGGCCGCCCTGGTCCGAATCGACCTGACCCCGACCGGGCCGGAAACCGGTCTGCGCGCCGACGATCCGGACCGGCTGGCCGAAACGGATCGCGACGACGCAGCGGCGCCCCGGCAGGTCGGCAAACCAAGCTTCAGCGAACAGGTGCGAACCGCCCGGGACGCCCTCGCACGCGTGCATGGACAGGATTTGCGGGACCTTGCCCGCGAGTCCTCGAAATTGACGTAATCCCGTTGATTGTAATGGAGGATACGGCTACGTTGAAGCGGTCAGTTCAGCGCGGGGGCTCCATGACCGACCAACCGCACAGAGCCGGATCCTGGATTCGGGGCGTCGGCGCGATCGCCGCCTGCGCGATCGCCGCGGCCTGCGCCCTGAAGCCCGACCCCTTCACCCAGGCCGAGTTCGAGGCCCGCGCGGCGGCGGACCGGACGGCCATGTTCGCCGACCAGCCGCCGCTGGACGGGCCGCTCACCCTGCCGGAGGCCCTGGCCCGGGTGCTGCGGTTCAACCTGGACCGCCGGGCCCGCATGATGGAAGAGGCGCTGGCCCTGGGCCAGTTCGACCTCGACCGCTTCGACCTCCTGCCGGCGGTGACCGCCAATGCCGGCTACGCCGGGCGGGACGCCTTCAACGCCACCAGCAGCAAGGACCTGGTCACCGGCGCCGCCTCGGACGCCAATCCCACCTATTCCACCGACCGCGACCTGCTGACCGCCGATCTGGGCCTGACCTGGAACATCCTGGACTTCGGGGTGAGCTGGTACACCGCGCACCAGAACGCCGACCGCGCCCTGATCGCCGCCGAGCGGCGGCGCAAGGCGGTGGCCAATCTGGCCCAGGAGGTGCGCTACGCCTTCTGGCGGGCGGCGGCGGCGCAGGCCCTGCGCGACCGCGTGGTGGCCGGGATCCTGCGCGCCGAATCGGCCGTGGCCGACATGGAACGGGTGGAACGGGAGCGCCTGCGCGAACCGACCGAAGCGTTGCGCATGCAGAAGACGCTGCTGGAGAACATCCGTCAGCTGGAGACCATCGACCAGCAGATGGTGTCCGCCAAGGCGGAACTGGCGGCGCTGATCAATCTGCCGCCGGGTACCGGCTTCACGGTCGCCGTGGGCGACCCGGAGGAGATGCGGGTTCCCGACGTCCCGCTGCCGATCGAGGACCTGGAGCTGGCCGCCCTGGCCAACAACCCGGACCTGCGCGAACAGGTCTACCTGGGGCGCATCGCGGCCGAGGAAACCCGCAAGGAAATCCTCCGGCTGCTGCCCGGCATCAGCTTCGATTTCAGTCGCCAGTACGACAGCAACTCGTTCCTGGCCGACAACCACTGGACCCAGTGGGGCGCCAAGATCACCTGGAATCTGCTCAACATCCTGTCGGCGCCCGACCGCATCGCGCATACGGAAACCGCCGAGCAGGTCGCCGAGGCGCGTCGCCTGGCCCTGCGCATGGCCGTCCTGGCGCAGGTGCACGTGGTGTCGCACCAGCTGGCCAGCGCCCGCCGCCAGTTCGACCGCGCCGACCGCCTGTGGCACATCGAAACCCGGCTGGCCGAGACCTCCGGGCGCCGCCAGCGGGGCGGCGCCGCCAACCCGGTGGAGCGGGTCACCCTGGAAACCGCCGCCATCGCCGCCGAACTGCGTCGCTATCAGACCTTCGCCGCGGCCCAGATGGCCTACGGCAAGCTGATGGCCACGGTCGGCGTCGACCCGGTGCCCGACACCGTGGCCGAGGCCGGACTGCCCGATCTGGCCGCCGCCATCCGGTCGCGCCTCGACGCCCTGGCCGAGGGGCGGTCCTGGACCGGCGATCCGCCGCCGACCGCCGCGCCGGATCCGGAAACCGCCGCCGGCCCGCAGGCTGCCGGCGGGGGCGCGGACACCGCGCCGGATGCCGCGCGCCGCTGACGCGATGCGCCGACGCGCCGCGCTCGCCGCGATCCTGCTCGCGACCGTCCCGTGGGGGGCGGACGCGGCGGCGCAGGAGGCGCTGGACACCCCGTTGCCGGCTCAGGTGGTGGCGGTGCGCCAGACCGTGCTGTCGGCCGAGATCGCCGGCAAGATCGACCGCCTGCCGCTGCGCGAGGGCGACCGGTTCGCCAAGGGCGATCTGCTGATCGGCCTCGACTGCGCGATCCAGCGCGCCCACCTGGACGAGGCGCGGGCCGTCCTGGACGCGGCCGAGACCGCCAGCGCCGTGCACCAGCGCCTGCAGGCCCTGAACTCGGCCAGCACCCTGGAAACCGAACTGGCGCGGGCCGAGGCCGCCAAGGCGCGGGCCAAGCTCAGTTCGGCCCGGACGGTGGTCTCCAAGTGCACCGTAAAGGCCCCCTTCGCGGGCCGGGTGGTGCGGCGCCACGTCCGCGCCCACCAGTACGTCCGGGCCGGACAGGCGGTGCTCGGCATCCTCGACGACAGCGCCCTGGAAGTGGACTTCATCCTGCCCTCCGGCTGGATCCCCGGGGTCGTCGTGGGGCAACCGGTCCGCTTCCACGTCTCCGAGACCGGCGCCACCTACGACGGGACCCTCGCCCGGCTCGGCGCCAAGGTCGACGCGGTGAGTCATTCCCTGACCGCGGTGGCGACCCTCGACGGCCCGACTCCCGGCCTGCTGCCCGGCATGACCGGGCAGGTGCGGCTCGGCGAATGAGCGCCCCCGATTCCGCGCCGTCCGTCGCCACGCTGCTCGGCCTGGAGGACCGCGCGCGGACGGCGGCCAGCGCCCGCGAACTGGCCTTCGTCATCGTCAACGAGACCCACGCCCTGGTCCGCTATCGGCAGGCCGCCCTGTACACCGAGGACGACGGGCTGGTCGCGGTCTCCGGGGTGTCGGAGGTCGACCGCACGGGTCCGTTCGCCCTCTGGCTGACCCGGGTGTTCCGGCACCTGTCCGGCCATCCCGGCGGACCGGTCGGACCGGCCGACCTGGCGCCGCGCGAGCGCGACGGCTGGACCGAGTGGATGCCGGAGGCGTCCCTCCTGGTGCCGCTCGCCGATCCGGACGGGCGGCGCCTGGGCAGCCTGCTGCTGGCCCGCGACGGGCCGTGGCGGGAGTCCCACGTCGATCTCCTCGCCCGGCTGGCCGCCATTTACGGGCTGGCCTGGGCCTGGCGCGCCCGGCCCGGGACCGGGACCCGCCTGCGCCGGGCCTTGAACCGGCTGCCGCGCCGCAGCCTGATCGCCCTCCTGCTCCTGGTCGGCGTCATGTTCGTGCCGGTGCGGCTGACCGTGCTCGCCCCGGCCGAGGTGGTGGCCCGCGACCCGGCGGTGATCCGGGCGCCGCTGGACGGAGTGGTGCGGCGCGTCCTGGTCGCCCCCAACGAGACGGTCGCCGCCGGCGAGGTGCTGTTCGAGATGGACCGCACGGTGCTGTCCGGGCGCCTGGAGGTGGCCCGCAAGGCCCTGGACACCGAACGGGCGCGTTTCGAG